>NZ_JARBDB010000012.1:0-192456 GCF_036577605.1 Paenibacillus sp. GYB004 | reverse complement strand
CATGGTTGCTCGACACTTCCATGATACCAAACAAAGAGGGTGTTTTTTGTCAATTAAAAGAAAAAAAGGGTATTGGCTCTTAAAGCTACAAGGGATTCAACCTATTTTGCAACTGCGAAAGTTGAGTAAGTGATATAGATACCGCAATCATTGTAGATGATGAGTGCTCGGAAGAACAAAAAATACAGGTTCGGAAAGTAGCGACTTTCTTCCGAGATAAGTTTGACATTCCAAAAGACTTTGGGGCTGTAGTGATTAAGGAGCAGGAGTTAATTCCCCCATATGATCCAACCTTGGAGCTGGTACCAGAAATATTGCGGTTAAAACATCAAGGGGTAATTGTTGAGGGGACGTATGATTTAAGGAACATACCCGAGCCAACTAATGAGGACTTCAAATCTTACGCTCAAGTATTTTATCCATGGCTGAGAAGGAACTACATTGATAGCCGTCCCAATGAAGCACGAACAATTGACGCAACTATTAATACTCTACTTTATGAACTGCGATTATTTCTCTGGGATGTTCAAAATGAATATGTGTTTAACAAAATGGATGTCCTGCGTAGGTTTATGACACTTCACGAAAGTCATTATTTTAGTTCTACACTTGAAAATGTGGAGAAATATCTAAAGGGCTCTGTGACTCATGTAACTATTGAGGAAGTAGAGCGAACGTTAAATGATATTTCAATGTTCGTGCGCGAAAAAGTTAACTGGTTAAGCTCCCATGAAAATTAAATCCGCAGTAGCAGGAAAAGGCCGGACTGAAGAAGACGCAGTTCATTCATTTTTTTTGAAAGCGTCTGAACGATGGGATATTGAGATGATTTCGAATTAGGAATTAGAAGCAATTGTCACTGTGTAGCCTAAACATTCCAATCTACGAACGGCATACTTTACAATAGATTGTTGTTTCTGCCTATCAAAATAGTCTTCACCTAAGTCCACGTACATTTCTTTACGAGTTAGGAGATAGTACGCAATCCTTAACATTGCATGAGCTACATTTATTGCTGCACGTTTATTACCTTTTCGAGCTGCTGTACGTCTATACATCGCGCCGAGATAGTTCTTAGATGCTGCAACGGAATGGGCTGCTTCTACCAAAGCAGATTTCAAGTACTTGTTCCCATTAGTGGTTTTGGCAGACTTCTTTTTTCCTGCACTTTCATTGTGTCCAGGTACCAATCCAGCCCAAGAGCATAAATGAGCTGCACTGGGAAACTGTTTCTTAATATCTGTTCCGATTTCTGCTAGGATTTGTTCCGCCATTCGAGTGGCTATACCAGGGATTGAATCAAGACGTTCAATATCTTCTTGAACAGATTCTACCCGCGCAGCAACTTCCTGATCGAGCACCACAACTTGATGCACCGTGATCGTTGGAGTCAGACTAACGGTTGGGCTCAATGGCACCATAGCTTAATGACCTTCCTCTCCCAGCCATGGTAGAAGTATTGACAGATTCCTCGTCCCATTTTCATCATCTGTGGTGCGGCGCTTGCGCTGCATGTATGGCTAACGGGCACGATAGTTTAACGAACAGGCTGCAATTGGTATAATTATCACTCATAATAAGAACTCTCCAGAAGCGAAGGGTTCTTTTTTTATCCAGCTATCGATTTTGCAAACTCTGTATTTTCCTCGGTCTCGATTAAACACATAATCCCTGTTCCCATCATGACTCGAAGTTATTAAGAGTCTTATACGAGACTACCGAACAAGAGAGTGACCGCACGTTAGTCTACTATTGTCGTTTAGGTCGGCCAGAAGTTTCTGGTCGGCCTTTCTTATTTGGGTTGGCGTTTATTGAATGACACCCTACTCTTAATTTTTATTAAGAATCATCTAAGCGGCCCATAAGGCTGACAGGCCGGAATATTCGGACATCAAGAAGAAGCTGAACGTGGAGCTGACGGAGGTGCTGCACAAGCAGCAGGACCCGCGGGTAACGGAGAACCCATGTCGATTCGAACATGCGCCATATGCCGGGCCGCTGCAAGCGTTTCAAAGATGAACATTGTCCTGCTCATTGCCGCGTAAATCGCGGCTGAGTATTCGTTGGCTTTGCTCGAAGCGGAGCAGAAGTGGCTGCCTCAATTGATGAACGACATCGAGAATGGAGTCCTAGCGGAGCGTAAAGAGGACGAGTGGAACTGGATTGTTCATTTCCAGAAACCACCCCATGACGCATAATCGAACAGCCCATGCGATTTGCATGGGCCTTTCATTGGTTGTTTATTAAGTTGCATTTTGCAAGCCATCGGCGAGAGAAAAAAACGTGACTGTCACCGATTCCGCTCATTATCCAAAACGGTGGAATTCCCGAAACGGCACCGCTTGGAAGATCTGTTCCTGAACGAGGCGGGAGCCTTGACGCGAAAGGTGTATGGCGGATGACGGCTGACGGCCGCGGCGCAAACGCCTTTATTCCCCAAACGCCTCCATGACAAGCCTCCTGCACTCCCCGGCTTCATCCCGCTTCAGATGCTCCAGGATTAACGGAAGCTCCGGCTTGAAACGCTTCAGCATGCCTGCATATAGGGACCAATCCGCTTTCCCTGCTCCGACCTTCGGCGTCTCGATTCCTTTATCCGTGTAAATGACGTCTTTCGCATGCGCCACATAGGCATAAGGGGCAATAGCCTCGAAGATTCGGGTAAAGGCAGCCTCCTGCGCCTCCAGATCCCGGGAGGTGAAATAATTAAACGGATCAAGCACAAAACCCAAGTGATCGGAACCAAGATCGCGGATTACCCGGCTCGCCGACTCCGTAGTCCCCATCACATTATTTACATAGCCTTCGAGCAATAAAGTGACTCCGTTTTTCTTGGCCGTACCGCGCAAACGTTCCAGGGCGGTCAGCATGTCGTTCCATGCCTTTTCGGTACGGTTGTTCTCGTGATCGGCCCACGGCTCCGTGGGATGCAGACTCCCCGTTTCCGTTGCGATATAGGTCGTCCCCAGCTCCTGACAATACTCCGTGAGCTCCTCAAAAAGACACAGCTTCGATTCTCGTGACTCGGGATTCGTATCGACAATGTTCACGTAACCGGCTACAGGTGCCGATTTCAGACCGTATTCATCCAAAACTTTTTTAACTTCGCGCACACGTCCTACTGTCAGTTTCTCGCCGGGGGATACGATAAAGTGCTCCCGCAAACGAAGTTTGATGTATTCGAACCCTTCCCCGCTTACCGTCTTCGCCACTTCCTCCAGAGTAAGACCGCTATAGATCCAACCGAAAATACCTAACGGATTCATATTCGCACCCCCTGCTCATCCATCCCCGGGAAGAGTTCCGTCCTTTCGACAACGCGCCCTTCCCGGCTCGATCGAATAGCGGCGGTAGTCATGGCTAAAGTGGAGAAGTTATCCTCCGGCGTTACAAGCGGAGCCCGGTCGAACTCGACGGCTTCGATCAGATCCAGCATGGATCCCAGGAATCCGTCTGGAGACCAGCTTCCGCTTATGACCGTTTCGTGAACCGTGGATGGATCGTTTCTTAGAGCCATACTAATGGATTTGTCCGTACTCCATATGGAACCTTCCGATCCGTCCACCCACCATGTATATCCGAATGCACGCGGACTTCTCACGATATCGTTAAAGAACAGGTGAGCCATCGTATGGGCACGCCCGCCCGCCGGTCCGAATTCGATATTGGCGGAATAAATTAACGGATCGATCGCAAATTGTTTCTTCATCATCGCCGTCGTACAATGAATCCTCGACCAATCTTTGCCGGAGCCGAATGGGGAATCGTTGAAATAGCGGCACAAATCAAAGTAATGAATACCGTGATCGCCAATAAGCGCATTGGGCAGTTTGGAAAACCAGTGCCCTTCCCGGTCCTGATTTGAACGATATACGTGCTGAATATTCAAAATGTCACCGATGACGCCCCGGTCAAGCAGCGTTTTAACCGCTTTATGTACAGGCGCCCATCTGGCCTGTTGATTCACGGCGAGCACAAAGCCGGCTTCAGCCGCAATCGAAGCAAGGCGTTTTGCACCTTCCATCGTCATATCCAAAGGCTTCTGACATAGAACGGGACGCGGTATTTTTGCGATTTGGTTCAACACTTCTTCACGGGCTCTCGGATGAATGGCCATATCAATCACAGAGACATCTTCACGCTCGAGCAGTTCTTGTACGCTGGTCGTCCAGAACGGTATATCGAATTTCTGGGCCGTGCTGCGAGCGGCCGCTTCACTAATGTCGCAGCATGCCGAAACCCGCAGGCCGGCTTTTCGATAAGCCGGAAGATGAGCGCTGTTGGCGATGGAGCCGCAGCCGATCAATCCGATCCCATATCGGGATGCGTCGACATCCTTGTGCAGCTTTGGCATGTAGTCTTCCGTTTTTAGCATAAGAGTCATGGTTTCACACTTCCATTCTTCTACTAGTCATCTCGATTTCATTATATAAGCGGTCACCATCCTAAGTATTTAGTAAAAATCAATAGTCAGGTTGCCGAAATCACTTTTTCTTCCACGTGCGTGTTAGTATACTCATCTATATAACCAGCTTCGTTGGAGGGATGATGATGACATCCGCGAATATGTTCACCATGGAGCCTGAAGACACGATTCCCATGCTGCAGCAGTATTATTTTCCGCCCTATATTACGTTAATTAACCGATACTCCCAGCAACCGGATAAGGACTGGGCCGTTCGAAGAAGAACGCTGAAGCAGTATTTGCTGGAGTTCGTTCTGGATGGAGTTGCCGATATCATCCTGACTGATGAGGCCATCCGGGTGAGAAAAGGCGATCTGTTTTTAATCCGGCCCAATCAGACCCATACGAACCAAGGAGTACCCTCCAACGGGTACTCCTGTATTAGCGTCGTCTTTCATTTCGGACAATCTATGTTTCCGCTGGATCAAGTTGTCACTCCTTCTACACACCTAGGCTCGTACCATAATCACCCTATTGAGAAGCTGCTGCATCAACTTCTGCAGCATTATCGGAAACCGGACAGCTATCATCAGATGATATGCCAGCATATGCTCTTATCCGTTCTGATTCAAGTGGCCGAAACGCTAGGCTCACGTAAAGCAAGCTCACCTCGGAGTAAAATCAAACTGGAGCATGTTCGGCGTTATATCATGGAGCATTACCGGGAAAACCTTTCGCTGGACGATTTGGAGACTATGTCTGAGTTAAGCCGCAACTACTTGATTCAACAATTCAAACAAGCCTTCGGCTTGACCCCGAAGCAATATTTGAACTGGGTGCGTGTGCAAAAAGCCAAGGAGCTCGCCATTACGACAAGCTTAACTATCGGAGAAATTGCCGAGCGGGTAGGATATGCAGATGTTCATACGTTCGGCCGCATGTTTAAGAAGCAGACCGGCACAAGTTTAAGTATGTTTTGTTCGACATTGGTGTACGATTCTTAGGATCGCTATCATTCATGATGAGAAGCGATCAATCGCAAGCTTTTAATTCATCACTTCTCTCCGCTTTCCCGCTTCGGCGGGTTCGAACTTGCCGCGGAGATGACTCCCGGCTTCCCGATGTTATCGAAGAAGGAGACCGAGCACCCGAAGCAGAACTTCCGCCCGCGTTCCTGTTTGATATCCCCCTTTGCCTTTTTGCAAAATCCCGCTGTCCATCCATTCGTTCAATATTTTCGCTAAATCCGTATCCGCCGAAACAACATGCTGAAGTCGGGTTCCTTGATCGCTGTCTGCGAGTCGAAAGGCGTACCTTGCGTAAGGAACCTTCGACCTCGAGGCCATCGCGACGTCGCCGACGATCCCGCCAGAGCTCGGGGCCGTCGTCGGAGCCGGCTTCGCCCTCTGGGCCGCCATCGTGCTCCTGCGGTTGCCCGGCTCGATCGCCCACGCCCGGCGGCGTCAGGCGGACTTTGAGCGCCTCCGCGTGGAGGGCTCATCATTCACCGGGACGCTGACCGCCGTGAGCTTCACGAACACCTGGCTCTTCAATTACCCGATGTTCACGGTCGAGGTAGGTTACATCGTCGACGGTGCTCCTCGTGTCGTCTCAGCGCACATGCGCACCAGCGCCGACCGCGTCCCCGTCGTCGGCTCGCGCATGCTCGTGCTGACCGACGATCGCGGAACCACCCACTTGGAGTTGGACCCGTCCAATGGAGCGTCATTCGAGCCGGACGTCAGGAAGTACGCCCCTTCGGACGGCTGATGCTGCAGCTGCTCCCGTGCCGCCCGGTCGAGTCTGGAAGGGCGGCACTGGCGCGGGAGCTAATGATTTTGGTTTAGTATTCTCGTGATGGCCGTGGCATAGCGGCGTAGCCAACCAATAGAGGGAGTTGTCCAGATATGCTGAGGATCTCGAGCGGAGCGGTTGGGTCCGAAACCGGGGAAACCAGCAGCTGCTCTGACGGCCCAGGCCAGCTGCGCGGCCGCGCAGTGTAGACCGATTCGTTCGATAGAGTCCGGAATGCTCACGGCGTGAGTAGTTGCTCCGATGCCGGCAGCGCGCCGGCGAATCGCAGCCAACTTCGCAGCGATGCCGTGCCCCAAAGATACTCCCGACGCAGCCAGGCGGACGGTACTTACGTGCTGTTTACATCTAAGGGCCCCTTCGAAAATGCAGGTGCCATATATCAATACCTATACTCAACCCAATTTGCTAACGGGTACGTTAGTGAAATTAAGCAGGCTGCTGAAAAGCGGTCTGCTTTGTCATTCAAGTAACTGGCAATAGAGCCGAATAAGTCGTGATACCATATAGGGAAATTTTGCCTCTTTCGAAAACAAATTTCTAACACTGAATAGGATTGGAGCGAAATCTTAGAAATACAGATGATTTTATTGTCTTTGTTAGTTGGGAGCATGGATGCACGCTTGGGCTTCGGCCCGAACCGATTGCACAAGAAATGACCGCCTGTATATTGACAAAAGATGTTGAATGTTGGATGATGCTAGAAATTGATTTGTCACAAAAAGGAAGATAGGAGGGGGTCGAGATGCTGCGTGTCTACATCGTCTTTATGTGGAAGGCATTCTTGCAGCGGTTTACGTATCGGGCAAACTCGTATTTTTTCATTTTAAGCTCCATCCTCAGGCTTTCGATTTTGGCCAGTTTGTGGATCGCCTTGATCGGTGAGGGCAGCGTACAGGACACAACAGCAGCAGATATGATGTCGTTTGTGCTGATCAACATGGTTGTTTCGGCGCTGACGCGCTCCAGCATCGGAAATAAGCTGGCAGAGCGGTTTACGGATGGATCGATCGCAATCGATTTTATTCGGCCAATACGGTTGAAGTATTATTTGATCGCTGAGCAGATCGGCGAGAACTTGTACAGCACCATCTTTCATATTATTCCGGTTGTCGTGGTGGGGCTGGTGTTTCTCGAGGTGCAGCTTCCGGCTGCCTGGTGGCAAACCGGCATGTTTGCGTTGACGCTCGTACTCGGAATTGTGCTCATCTATTCGATCAACTACTTGATCGGTCTGCTTGTGTTTTGGATGAAAACCGCTTTCTACACCAACTGGCTTCTCGGGGCGTTGATGGAACTGTTCGCCGGATCGGTTGTGCCGTTATGGTTCTATCCGGCAGGATTGTACCACATTGCGATGTCACTGCCATTCCGCTTTATTTCGTTTGAACCGGTCTCGATCTTTTTAGGCAAAACGACATGGAGCGAGAGCTGGACTGTCGTTGGTTTCCAGTTGATCTGGATTGCAGTGCTGCTGCTGCTCGAGTATATACTGTGGCGCAAAGTCCAGACCAAAGTCATTGTTCAAGGGGGGTGAACCAACGTGGCGTTGTACCGCGCATTTGTACGTTTGAAGGCGAAAGCCATGGTCGAATACCGCGGAGCTTTTTTTCTGGGAGGCATCTCGCAGGCGTCGGCGTATATTGCCGAGTTTGTCGTGCTCTGGGTGATGATTACCCGCTTTCATTCGATGAACGGTTGGGCAGCACAGGAAGTGATGGTGCTGTACGCACTGAACCTGATCTCCTACGCCATCGCCGGGAGCTTTTTGTACAGTGTGTGCACGGGACTGGCATCCATGGTGCAGTCCGGCAGCTTTGACGAAGTGCTGACCAAGCCGATGAATCCGTTGGTGTACTTGATCTGCCATAAATTTGTGTACCAGTACGCGAGCCATATTCTCGTGGCGAGCGGCATTTTGACTCTTTGTTTTATCCAGCTGCGCCTGGCAATCACGGTTGGGTCGTTTTTGTTCCTCCTGCTTGTCATTTTGGGTGCGGCGATGATTCAGGCTTCGGCCTTTCTGTTCACATCCGTCCCCGTATTCTGGCTCGTGCAAAACCAGGCGATCAGCGGGTTTGCAGGCGACCTGCGCGGCTTTATTCGTTACCCGATTTCCATTTACAAGCCAGGCGTGCAAATCGTTCTGACGCTGCTTATCCCGTACGCCTTCATTAACTTTTATCCCGCACAATATTTTCTTGGCAAATCGGACTTTTTGATGTTCCACCCGCTCTTCCAGTATGTTACGCCGCTTGTCGGAATTGTTCTGCTAGTTGGGGCGTACCAGTTTTGGAAGCTGGGGCTGCGTCATTACAAAAGTACAGGCTCATAGCAAAAGGAGGGGAGTACGATGGCATTTATTGAAGTGGACCAGGTGAGTAAGCATTTTCAAGTCCATACGAAAGCAAAAGGTATGTGGCCAGCGTTGAAATCGCTTGTGAAGCGGGACTATACAACGAAGAAAGCGGTACAGGATATTAGCTTCCACATTGAACGGGGCGAGCTTGTCGCATACATTGGGCCAAATGGCGCTGGAAAATCGACGACGATCAAGATGCTGTCCGGCATTTTGCAGCCGACGAGCGGGACGATTCAGGTAGGGGATATTGTTCCGTACCAGGACAGGAAGCAAAATGCGCTGCGGATGGGTGTCGTCTTCGGGCAGCGTTCCCAGCTGTACTGGGACTTAGCGATGGAAGATACGTTCGACTTGTACAAGCATATGTACAAAATCGAGGAGCGGCAGTTCAAACGGAATGTGGAGTTTTATGTGGATCTGCTGCAGATGCAGGAGTTTCTAACCCGGCCTGTACGCCAACTGAGTCTTGGTCAGAAGATGCGGGCAAATTTGGCTGTTGCGCTGCTGCACGATCCGGACGTCGTCTATTTGGATGAGCCGACAATTGGGCTGGACATTATCGCCAAATCGCGCATCCGCCAATTTGTGAAAGAAGTGAACAAAGAAAAGCAGACGACGCTCATGTTAACGACCCACGATATGGACGATATTGAGCAAATTTGCAACCGCATCATTATGATTGATCAAGGACAAGTGCTGTATGACGGTTCGTTATCGGCATTCAAGGAAAGCTATTCGGGCGGACAGTATATCCGCATTGAGCTGGACTCGGACAGTTTTTGGCTTGAGGATAAACGGCTGACCGTTGTCAAAGAAGAAGGGCCGCTGAAAACGATCCAATTTCAGAAAAAGCAGATTACCGTTCCGGAAGTGATTCAAATTTTGACGGCGCACAACCGGGTCAAAGACATCCAGATGCGGGAGACGAGCATTGAAGATATTGTGAAAGACATGTACGAAAGCAGAAGTACGGCAAGCGAAGGTTGAACAGGAGAAGTGATCTGCTCCCACTATTTCTTTACAGTAACATCGGCCCTTGACCAGCAGGCTACGTCTATCGTTCGAATGTACGGATCGCGTTTGTGCGCAACATACCCGGGCTGTTTATTACTTCCCTCTATGGACAAAGTTCCGGAACTGTCGGATTTACTCGCTTTGCAGCTCCCGCCATGCGTAGAAGGGAGCGAGCTTGCTGCCGCTTTCCAGCTTCCGCATATTAATCGAGCGGGCTTGCGAAGGCTGGATCATTTCTTGGTAAAAGCCGTCCAGCGGGTCGCTGAAAGCCGTCGCATCGGCCGCTTCCTGCTTGCTGCATGCATAATAAACGCTGCCGGGTTTGGCCCAATAGATGGCGCCCATACACATCGGGCAAGGCTCGCCGCTGGCATACAGTGTGCAGTCGGATAAATCCGTCGTCTCCAGATGGATGCAGGCTTCGCGGATCGCGAGCAGCTCGGCGTGAGCGGTCGGGTCATGGTCCAGATGAACGCCGTTGACTCCTCTGCCTACAATAAGGCCGTCCTTGACGACGAGGGCGGCGAAGGGACCTCCTCCGCTGCCAACGTTGAGCTCCGCCATGCGGATCGCCTGCTCCAGCCACAGTTGATGCTGATTCATCCCTATATTCCTCCTTGAAACTCGCAGTTTGCTTTTCAAAGCATCGCTTTGAAGCTTTACCACTTTAGTAAACTCAAGCCTTCTGTAACGTTAACAAGGGTGACTGCTTATTATGCAGCCACCCTGTTTTTGAAATGAAATGGTTTAGAATACTTGGACGACCTCTGTAATGCCTTCCACTTCTTCAACCAGTGCTCTTTCGATACCGGCCTTCAGCGTTATGGTCGAGCTGGGGCAGCTTCCGCAAGCACCCATCAGCTTCAGCTTCACGATTCCGTCCTCTACGTCGACCAATTCCACGTCACCGCCATCGCGCTGCAGAAACGGGCGCAATTTATCCAATACTTCGAGCACTTCATCATAAACAGCTTCTTGTTGTACGTTCTCGCTCATTTGCCTCATCTCCTTTCTCATATTATTATAGTACATTATACACGAAATGAAAATGGTGCGGAACCGGATGGTGGGAACATGAGACCGATCGTAGAATTTTGTACGAACAATATGCATCGCGGCACCGATGCCGTCATGCGCGAGCTGGAACAGAATCCGGACATCGACGTCATCGAATACGGGTGTCTCGGCAACTGCGGGCAGTGTTATATGGAGCCATACGCCCTTGTCAACGGAGAGATCGTACCGGCGGAGACGGCGGACGAGCTGTTGCAGGCGATTTTGCATAAAATCGAGCAGTGGGAGAAGCAGTTCGATTGGCTGGACGAATAAAGCCGGTTCCTCCGGGAACCGGTTTTTCGCCTGCGCGGAATTTCGGGGGGCCGGATTTTATCCGAAATGATGCTTGGACATCCACAAAACTCCGCTTTTCAGCACACGCGGCACTTTCCCCATAATGACCGTCTTTTTGCCCATCATGCCAAATCCGGCGTTTTTGCCGAGCGAACCGAGCACGCCTTTCAGCTTGATCGGCTTCATGACCGGCTTCTCGCCTTTCCAGAGCGCATGCATCACCTCGGCTACCTGGCGGCCCTGTCCTTCGGCGGCTTGAGCACTCGGACTGAACGGAAGGCTGGCGCAGTCGCCGACGACGAATACTTCGGGGTAAGCGGGAACTTGATGATACTCGTTAAGCAGCACACGGCCCTGATTGTCTTTGGGCAGGTCCAGATTTTGCACGATCGGGCTCGGCTGAATGCCTGCCGTCCATACGGTCAGATCGGTACTGATTTCCTGCTCGCCGTTATACAGCATTCCCGGCTCGACACGTTGAAGCGATACGCGGGATAACATCTCGATGTCATGCTCGATAAACCAGTCCCGTACATAGGCTTGAAGCTTGTCGGGAAACGACGACAGGATGCTGGCGCTGCGATCAATCATGCGAATGTTCAGGTCGGGCCGGCTTTCGCGCAGCTCAGAAGCGATCTCCACGCCGCTGAGTCCTCCGCCTACAATCGAAACCTGCGAGTACGGATTCAAATCGTTGATCGCCTGATACGTTTTGCGGGATGCCGACAACGTCTGGATGCCGTGAGCGTACATATCCGCCCCGATAATGCCGTGGAACTTGTCGACACAGCCGAGGGCGATGACGAGCCAATCGTATGAGACGGGATCGTTCTGGTCCATCATCACGAGCTTGTTGTCCAGATCGACACCGGTCACCTCGCCGTACTTCAAAATAATCCGCGGGTCGGTCGGGAACGCTACACGAATCTCCGCTTCCGATACGGTGCCCGCTGCGAGCGCGTAATATTCGGTTTTTAGTCCTTGATACGGCATACGGTCGATCAGCACAATCTCCGTTCCGTGAGGGGGATCTTGCTCCAGCAGGTGCAAAGCGAGCGTAAGCCCGCCGTACCCGCCGCCCAAAATGACGAATTTACCCATTCCAGATGAGTTCCTTTCCAAAATCCATTAGTAACGATGCAAATCTTGATGTTGTTGGTATTAGGGTGTCACGCGCAACTGAAGATTATGAGAAGGCCGGGAGCTTATTCGAAATTACTCGAACACCTGAATTTCGTTGTAGAACGTATCGCGTTCCACCGGAATCCGGTTCGCCCCTTTGATCAGATGCACAAGCTCGTCGCGCGTCAGACCTTCCGGGGACAAAGCGCCGGCGGAATGGCTGATCCGCTCCTGCACGATCGTTCCGTGAGCGTCGGATGCTCCGAAGGTGAAGGCGAGCTGCGCAAGCTGCGTGCCCAGGTTGATAAAGTAAGCTTTGACATGCTGAACGTTATCCAGCATCAGCCTGCTGATCGCGATCGTCTTCAGATCGTCGAAAGCGGAAGTGCGGCGCTTGATGCCCATCGTCGTATTGGCCGGTTGGACGGAGTTGGGAATGAATACCATGAATCCGTTCGTTTCGTCCTGCAGGCCGCGAAGCTGGAGCATGTGGCGAATCCGTTCTTCCTTCGTCTCGATCGAGCCGTACAGCATCGTCGCATGCGTGCGGATGCCGAGCTTGTGAGCGGTCCGGTGCACGTCGAGCCATTGGTCCGACGTCGCCTTCTCCACGTTCATTTTGCTGCGGTACCGGTCGGTCAAAATCTCCGCGCCGCCGCCTGGCAGCGTGCCAAGTCCGGCTTCGGACAGCTTGACCAGCACTTCTTTGTAGGAAAGTCCGCTGATCCGGGAGAAAAAGTCGATCTCCGCTCCGGTATACGCCTTGATCGTTACGTTCGGATAATTTTCTTTCAGAACGCGGATCGAATTGACGTAGTAGTCGAAAGGTACGTGCGGATTATGCCCCCCGGTAATGTGGAACTCGCGCATTAAGGGGTGGTAATGCTTTCCGACATAGTCCAGAATCTGCTCGGGGTTAAGCGTATAAGCTCCTTCTTGTCCTTCGTCGCGGCGGAAATGGCAAAAAGCGCACCGGTCTTCGCATACGTTTGTAAAGTAGAGACTCATGTTCTCAATAAAATAAACTTTGCGGCCGTTTTTGCGAAGGTTTACTTGATTGGCCAGTTGTCCGATCGTCAGCAAATCGTCGGATTCATACAAAAAAACTCCGTCTTCCAGCGTAAGCCGCTCGCCGTTCTCGACCTTGTCGGCAATCTCAGCCATACGCTTGTCGGGGTTCGTTACGATGATGCTCATTGATGCTCCTCCTTTGAGCTAGAGAGCTACTGCGTATTTACTTTCTATAAGCGCTCCTTCTTTGCCGAGGTGCGGCAAGTTATACGATGAAGAAACCTGAATACGGTTATAGCTCCTAAGTTGTGATTCAACCCGAATCGTACCCTTAACCTATCTAATTATAAACCTACCGGGTGGCTCGGGCAACAGCAGGTTTATCCTGCTGCGGCGGGACCCGGTGGAGCGCGGCCCTCTTGAGGAGGCAACCGAATAGGAGTATACTGAAAGTGCACAGGAAACGAAGGAGGGAACGAACATGATTACGATTACGGAGCAAGCTTGCGATAAAATTAAAGAAATGCTGGCCGCCGAAGAAACGCCGAACCTGTTCTTGCGCGTAGGCGTCAAGGAAGGAGGCTGCAGCGGCTTTTCATACGGAATGGGATTTGACGACGATCAGCAAGGAACAGATCAGGTGCTCGATATTAACGGTCTGAAGGTCGTTGTGGACGGCGACAGCACTAAATATTTGCGCGGCCTCGAGATCGACTTCAAGGAGTCGGCGATGGGGGGCGGGTTCACCATCCACAATCCGAACGCAATCGCGACCTGCGGCTGCGGCAGCAGCTTCCGCACGAAGGAAGAGGAAGGCAAGCCGAATCCGGAGCAGTGCTGACCGCCCTTTTACAATCCAGTGTTTAATAAACGGCCTTCCGGTCGGTGTACGTCTGCGTACGCTTGGACCGGAAGGTTTTTTCTTTTTGCAGATGCCCTGCTACGCGGTGCTGGCGGTGAAAAGTGCCATAATATATGGACCCGGGCGCACCCCAAATGGCCGGCGTATCTTCGCATAACGAACATTTGGTCGGGAGAAACAAAGCGCTGCGTCAAGCGAGAATGGCAAGGGATAAGCCCAGCCAACGGCGGGTCTATGAAGGCCCTCAGAAGACTCCAAATCAAAAAAACGCCGCCGGCCAAAGCCGGGGCGTTGTATGGATGTGTGTTAGCGATCGATACGACAATTAGAGGGTTACTGCGTATTTTTTCGACAAAATATGGCTACGTTCCTGCAAACCAATGACGCCATTCTCGAACAAATCGGAATGACCTAAAACAATGGAAGCCCTACCTCTCTTCCATCCTTACGATTCCTTGATCGTGCCAGTGTGAATCAGGTACCTACATCGAATCAAACTCTAAGGGTTATGGAATTTGTAATGGCGTGGAGTAGTTTGGAGGTATAGCAATGCGATAACACACACAATTCATTCATCATATCACGAAATAATATAGAAGTCAATCCTCCGAAAATATCATGCGCGCTAGGTCTATTTGTTCAGATTTTGTATAGGAACCTGTCCTACACTGTTGGTTAATCTACACAATAGGGCAGCAAAACCTTATACGCTCTGATGCGATCATGAGGAACAGCCGGTTTTCAGGAGGGTACATAATGGGCAGACGCAGATCGCCGATCATCCGGACATGTCAGTTGGAGGGATGTGCGGAACGGCATTACTCCAAAGGATTTTGCAAAAAGCATTATCACCGCGATCGAAGGCAACAAAGAAAAGAGGAAACGGTCATAACGAAGGAACTTCAGCCGGTCGGCCGGGAGCAACAAGAAAACGCGGACACAGGATGTTGACCCGAAAGCAAAAGGGATGCTAGGATGGGACTTGTCCGTCATTCATTCATCGAATATATCAACAAAGTTGTACATTTACATATAACGAGATCGAATTCGGCGAATCGCCGGAGCCGGAACCGGAGGCGACGACTCCGGTCAAGGCGGACTACCGGCAAGAAGACGGGGAGCACTCGGCGCCGCGCTAACAGGACAGCGGCAACGAGTCAGCGCCAGGGAAAGGAAATCATCATGAATCGCTCCACTTCTGTTCAAACGCTGCTGGGCGGGCTTCAGTGGCTCTTCTTTATGTTTGCCAATACGGTAGTCGTTCCTTTATCTATAGGCGTTGCCTTCGAGCTGTCCGATGGGGAGGTGGCCGCCGCGCTGCAGCGCGCGTTCATCTTGACCGGGGCGGCAAGCGCCCTGCAGGCTCTGTTCGGTCACCGCTATCCTTTGCTGGAAGGCCATTCGGGGATGTGGTGGGGGATGCTGCTCGGCATGGCGGCTTCCGCTCCATCGCTGGGTCTGTCTCTTCCCGAGGTGGGCGGAGCGTTGTCGCTCGGCATTCTCACTTCCGGGATTGTGACGTTTCTGATCGGCGCTACCGGATTCAGCCATATGCTGGCCCGTCTGTTCGGGCCTGTCGTTACGTGCGTTTATTTATTTCTGCTCGCTCTGCAGCTGACGCTGCTGTTCTTCAAGGGCATGCTGGACTACACGCCCGGTCATCCGGTATCGGTGCAAGTGATGCTCTTGTCGCTGCTCGTAGCCGTGCTCGTGATCGTAGTGCAGGCGGGGAAAGGACCGATCCGCAATTATGCGGTACTGCTCGGCATAGCGGTTGGCTGGATCGGTTATTCGCTGTGGCTGGCCTCGCCGGTCACGGTGACAGGCGGCAGCGGGGGCAGTGATGCTGGAACGGGCGAAGCGGCTTCTTCGTTCTTGTCCTTGTTTCCGTGGGGAACGCCGCATCTGTCGTGGGGGATCTTCTTGACGGCGGTGCTGACGGGGCTGCTAAACGCTTCGAACAATCTGGCTGCGATCCGGGGGGCCGACGAGCTGTACGGGCAGAAGGCGGGTCCGGGTCAATTCCGCCGCTCGTTTATGCTGACAGGAGGTTTCACCGTACTGGGCGGAGCGTTCGGCTTGGTCCCGTACGCGCCGTTTACCTCGACGCTGGGCTTTTTGCAGACGACGGGACTGCTGAAGCGGGCGCCGTTCCTTGCGGGATCGGCGATGTTTATCGTCATCGGACTCGTGCCGCCGCTCGGCACCCATCTGTCGGCGATGCCGCTCAGTGTGGCGCAAGCCGTCCTGTTCGTCGCTTACTGGCCGTTGTTCGGTTCCGCGTTGCGGGTGGCGGCGGGACTGCCGCTTACGAACGGGATGGTGCTGCGTATGGCCGGGCCTGTTATTCTCGGCGTATCTTTAATGAACATTCCTGCGGAAGCTTTTTTGAACTTGCCGCCTTTTATCCGGCCGATGGTTGGCAACGGACTGTTGATGGGTGTGCTGGTGGCGGTTATCGCGGAAAATGGCTTCGTCAGAAGCGGCCGTGACGGCAGCAGCGGGGACGGCACCCCGATCCGGCCGAAGGTGACCGATAAACGGAATAATGGAATATCGGAATAATGGAAACGCGCTAGTACAAAAGTCAGAGCTGACTGTGTGCCTTGGAACGGCCGAGTGAATCGCCGGTGCCGGGACCGGACGCAGCGAACGTATAAGCTCTGATCTCGTACCTTGTCCTCGGACAATAGCGCGTTTTTTTGGTGTTTAACGGAGCGGCCAGCCGGGTATTCATAACTAATTACGCCGAAGAGGAGCTGGTGCGCATGAATTGGACAAGCCAAACGAACTGCAGCCGCCTGACGAATAGGAACGATGCTCCGGATACGGAGCATGTGGAGCGGGCTGCGGGTCCGGAGAAAGACACGTACCTCGTCTCCGTCTCGAACTTAAGCGTCGTGCGAACCGGCCCGGGCACAGAGCCTGCCGGTTCCGAATACGAGTTCACGATCGAGGCGACGGAGCAGGAGGCCGGGCGGCTGAGCGAGCTGCTGGAGGTGCAGCGGGCTGACGACTTCAGCACGTTCGTACGGACGCCGATTCCGTACAAGTCGGCCGACCGTGACGAAGCGACGAAGGACTACAACGAGCAGTTGCTCCGGGTTTATTCTTATTTGTATGAGCTGGGCACGCCGAGGACCCGTGACCATATCGAACGAACGGGCCTGCTCGCCAAGCTGAGGCATCCCGACTACTCGCACCCCGGGTACAGAGACCGCTGAGCTCCCTTCTTGCCGCTTCCTCCCGGCCCGTCTTCTGTGTAACTTCCTCCTATACTATTAACGTAAAATTAATATTGGGCCGCTATAATGATAGGGATGCTTTTCAGGTACAGGAGCGGGAGGGATGGAGATGAGGATCGGCGGAGCGGCGCCGGTATGGTGGAGAAGTACGTTTTTCCGCATGTCGCTGCTGCTTTGGATGAAGCTGATTGCACTTCGGTTGTTTATATATGAGAAAATCGACTGGAGCGGCGCCGTGCTGGATATGGCCTCGGTTGTCGTGCTGGCCGGACTGGTGGAGCTGTTCATGCCGCTTCGAGGCAAAAAAGCCGCCTTCTGGTCGCTCAATATCATCGTATCGCTGATCCTGCTGTCGGCGACGCTGTATTACACCCATTTCGGATCAATCGTGACTTATACTTCGTTATACGGCTTGAAGCAGGTGATGCAAGTATCGAGCAGCGTCAAGAAGTCGATGCACCCGGAAAACTTCATCTTTTTTGCGGACATGCTGCTTGCGGCGATCGCCTGGCTGATCTTCAGACGCCGCCGGCTCGAAGTATGGAGCGGGTTATCGCTTCGAAAAGCTTCGATGACGGCCGTTGTCGTCGTCGCGGTAGCGATATCGGCGCTGTCGATCCGCGCCGAAGGGAAAGTCCGCAACGAGATGATCCGGGCGGAGCAGCTCGGATTTTTCAACTACCAGAGCGCCTTTGCCTGGGACAGCTGGGAGAACAGCCGGACGACCCAATTTGCCGATATCGGACAGGCGGCCGGCGTAATCGAGGCGGTGCAATCGAAATTCCCGTATCGCGGGGCCGATGCTGCCGAAGGCGGACAGCCGAAGCTGTTCGGTTCGCAAAAAGGCAAAAACATAATCGTCGTTCAGATGGAATCGATGCAAAACTTCACAATCGGCTACGAAATCGGCGGCCGGCCGCTGACCCCCGTATTGAACGAGCTCGTCCGGGAAAGCTATCATTTTACAAACGTCTATCAGCAGATCGGTCAAGGAAATACGTCCGACGCCGAGTTTATATTCAATACGTCGCTCTACCCGGCCGGCACGATTCCGATGTCAACCGGCTTCGGCAACCGCGAGCTGCCGAGCTTCCCCAAGCTGTTGAAGCAGGAAGGGTATGAGTCCGTGACGTTCCACGTCAACGACGTCCGTTTCTGGGACCGCGACAAGCTGTATCCGGCGCTCGGATTCGACCGTTACTTCGACAAGCCGTTTTTTACCGGCGATCCGTTCAATGCGTTCGGGGCGTCCGACGAAGAGCTGTTCCGCACCGGAATCCGGGAGCTGGCCGAGCTGAACGAACGCGGCGTTCCGTTTTACGCCCAGTTTATAACCGCCTCCAACCATCATCCGTTTGTCGTGCCGGAGGACAGGAACCAACTGCCGCTATCGTTGGAAACCTATCAGGATACGCAGGTCGGCGCTTATTTGCAGTCGGTCCATTATGCGGACTATGCGCTCGGAACGCTCATCGACGGATTGAAGGAAGCGGGACTGTGGGACAGTACGATTCTCGTCCTGTATGGCGATCATTCGGGTCTCAAGCCGCAGTACAACGATCCGGACGAAGTGTCGAGTCAACTCGGCATCCCGTACCACCCGTATGTCACCCGGTTTAACGTTCCGTTTATCGTTCGCGTGCCCGGACAGACCGAAGGAGAGTCGATCGGACAAGCCGGGGGGCAGCTCGATATGATGCCGACGGTGGCGAACCTGCTCGGCATTCCGCTCCAGGAGCGGGGGTACGTTCATTTCGGACAAGATCTGCTGAATATCGAGCGCAACGTGTTCGGGATTCGTTACTTCCTGCCGACGGGCTCGTTCGTCAACGACGATATTCTGTTTATCCCGGGAGAAGGCTTCGCAGACGGTTCGGCCGTTGATCTGGATACGCTGCAGCCGGTAGCCGACTTGACTCCCTACAAGAAGGACTATTATTACGCGCTGGCGTTAATGCAGATGTCCGACGAGTATATGAAGCTGCTGCCGAAGCGGGAAGGCGCGAATTAGCGGCTCGGCCGGATCATCGACCAAGCACAAACAGACCCTTTGGACGGGAAGCGTCAGCTTCCGCCGAAGGGTCTGCATTCGTTTATGCGCAAGTGAGCGGAGGCGAAACTTTACTCCTCCAGCAGCTTAAATCGTTCGAGATGGCTCCATAACCGTTCGCTCCGCAAAATCTCGACCTGCTTGCTTCCCATCAGATCGAAGTGGGGGAACGGCGGCCGATTATGGATATAGCGGGGGTTCAGGCTGTAAGAGACGCACCACTCGATTAAGCGCGCCAGATCGGAGCACCCCACCTTCGTCACCGTACGCACGCCCGGGAAGCGCGGATCGAGCCAATAATGGGTCAGATACGCGATCTCGCCCCTCAATACGGTTTCCTTCCACTCGTTAAGCTGCTCCCTCGTAATTCCGAATGCCATGCCGGATTCACCCTTACCTGTTCCGTAAAAATGCGGTATTCAAGCGGAAAGACAGTCAGCCTTCCGCCGGCGGATACTCTGCTTTGAGCTCCTCCACGCTGCCGTAACGGGCCGTCTCGAACAAAAACTTGGCAGGACCTTTATCGGTACGGTCCTTGATGATATGACCGTAAAATTTGCCTCCGGCGGCAAATACAAACATCGATTTCCCCGGCTCCTCCAAGAGCGGATATTTCTCGACCATCACTCGGAAACACCTCCTGCCTTGATTGTTCTCCGCCGGGAGGCAAATTTCCTGCCTGGCACAGGTGTCCTAGTGGATCAGACGGCTTTCTTTCGCTTTGCGGACAACCCCCGCGCTCACGCGGTTAATCCAGTCCTTCAGCGTAATTCCGATGATCAGGAACAAGGCCGCATAAACGCCGAGCAGGCACAAATCCCGGATCGCGATGTCCCACAGCAAGCCGCCGACCGCTTCCCTCATCAGGCTGATCGCATACGTGAACGGAAGGAACGGATGGATCGCCTGGATAAAGGTCGGTGTCACCTGTACGGGAAACGTACCGCCGGAGCCGGCCAACTGCAGGACGAGCAGGACGATCGCCATCGCCTTGCCGACATTGCCGAACACCGAGACGAGCGTGTAGACGATCAGCATGAATACCGAGCTGGTCACGGCACCGAACAAGACGAACCATACCGGATTCGCCGCATACGTCCCGAGGAAAACCAAGTCTCCGATCGTCACGAGCAGCGACTGCAGCACCGCCAGCGTCCAGAATGTAAGGAACCGTCCGAAATAAACGACATAGCCTTCCTGAGGCACGCCGGATTCGCTCCCCGCCTCGACCGACAGCAGCGACACGAGCAGCAGAGCTCCGACCCACAGCGACAAGGTGGTGAAAAACGGGGACATCGCCGAGCCGTAGTTCGGAATCGGGAATAGCCGGTTTTCATGCAGCACGGCAGGCTCGGCGAAAAACTCGCTTGTTTTGTCCGCATCCTTCCGGAGCAGACCGATCAGATCGTTCAGATTCCCTTCCTGCTCCAGCGCCCGTATCCGGTCCGCCAACCCGTGAATTTTGGCGGCGGCTGCCGGGAGGCTGTCGCTGACCGTCTGGAGCGCATTGCCGCTGGCGGCTAGTACGCTTGCGGCGTCGCTGACGAGCCGGGACACTTCGGGCAAAGCCGCATTCGCTTGCTTCAGCACGTCCAGCGCCGTTTGGGCCGATTCCCTCGTCCGGGTCAGCCCTTGGACAATCTGCGGCATCAGCTCCGTCTCGTAACGGCCCAGCAGCGAGTCCAGCGCTTCGGACGCCTGGCCGGCCCCTTGCTCCAGCTCGCTGAGCAGCGAGTCGTACGATTTGGCGCCAGAGGCGATTGCATCGCGCAGCGAGTCGGTGGTGCGCTGCATTCGCCGGAACGCCTCCTGCGCTTGGCCGAGCTTGTCAGCGGCGCCGCCCAGCGGATTGCCGGCGAGGAAGCCGTTCAGCCGGTTGAAAAGCGACAGCAGCACCTCGGTCGTATCGGCAGCCGCCGCCAGCCGGCGGGACAAACGCTCAAGCCCGAGCTCGGGAAGGGCGGCGGAGGCCGTTCCGTCCCGGAACGACTGCACGAGCAGCTTGGCCGAGTCGGCCGTCGTCTTGAGCAGTTGCAGATCGTTGCCTACATCCGGACCGGCCGCCTGAATCGCTTCCGAGCCCCGCTCCAGGACGGCGCTCAGCCGGTCTGCGAGCAGCACGCCGTCCTGCGCCAGCTGTGCGATGACGGGGAGGCGGCTTTGCACGCCGGCGGCGATCTCTTCCGCCTTGCGGACGTCCCGGGTCATCGCGGCCGCCGCTTTCTCGATCTCCGGAATCATTGCCTCCAGCTTGAACAACGTGTCGCGGACCGTCTCGATCGTCGGCCTGCTGCTCTCCAGCTCGATCCCGATTTCGTTCATGATCCGGAAGATCGTCCCGTTCGCCGTTTTAATAAACTGGTGGTTGACCTGCTGGATAATGCCGCTTGCCCCTTTGCCCGTTATTTTCGGAGAAACGGCATTAACCTTCTCGTTGACGTAATAGACAAGCTCGGCCTTCTGCGGATTGTCTGTTACGATCGTGCCGATCTTCGCGGAGAAATCGTCCGGGATGACGATGCTGGCATAATAATCCCCATGCTGCACCCCACGCATGGCTTTGCCCTCCTTAACGAACACCCACCCGATGGCCGGGTTATTCTTTAGCGATTCGACAATCTCGTCGCCGATGCGGACCGGCTTGCCGCTGATGGCCGCTCCCTGATCGAGATTGGTGACCGCTACGACGAGTCCTCCCGTTTGTCCATACGGGTCCCATGACGCCTCGATGTTGAACCAGGCGTACAGCGAAGGAAGACAGACGAGTCCGAGCACGATGACGGCTGCCGCCCAATTGCGGGCGATGCGGCTAAGATCGGCCGTATAAATTCGGAGAATAGGCAGCATGTCCTCTCACGCCCTTCCAATATGTTCCACTATAGTATGGGTGATCCCGGCGGAAGACATACCGGATCTGCGGACGTTAAACGCCGTCACAAAGAAAAAGCCGCGATCCGCTTGTGGCGAAAACGCAGCTGTTTGGATAGCTGATGATTCCGGGGCTCATAAGACCCGTTCAAAAAAGTCGAGCACTTCCTGCCGCATCTCCGGCGTCTCCTGGTGGCCGACGTCGTAACGGAGCAGCTTCCAGGCGTCCGCGGAGCCGATCGAGCCGTATACGGTCCGCATCTCCTTGTCGATCCGGTCGAGTCCGGCGGCCGGAGTAAGCTGGTCGAGATTGCCTGCCAGACTGAGATGATGTCTGGGCGCGATGAGTCCGTTAATTTGCGAAGCGGTAAAATGGGTGAGCAGGTCGGGCACGTAATAAAATAAGCCGTGCCGGTCCAGACCGCGATCTTCCATCAGTGCATGAAAGTCGGTCAGGCAGCAAATGTCGGCAACCGCCTTGATACGGGTGTCGAGCGCACCGAGCCACCAAGCCATCGTACTGCCCATCGACATGCCGCACGTCCCGATCCGGGAAGCGTCGATCTCCGGACGGGTCACCGCATAATCAACGGCGCGGATGGCGTCGTACAGCATCATGCCGAGCATCGAGCGGCCTTGCCAGAGCATTTCCTTGAACACCGTCGATTCGGAACGTCCGCTTCGTTCCCCGAATACCCAGGAGTCGATCGCGAGCACGGCATACCCCCGCTCCGTCAGCGCTTCCCCATAGCCGGGCTGCTGCATGTAAGGCGCAGGAGCGAGCAGCTCCTCCTTGCCGACCTGGTAAAATCCGCCGTGCGAATGGTGGTACACAATAAGCGGCGATTTCTCCCGCCCGTGCCGCGGCTGCTTCGGAAGCAGCAGGTAGGCGGGAACCGGTTCGATTCCGTTCAGGTCCAGTCTGAGCTTCTCCAGCTTGTACGATCCCCGGTCTTCGGTGTGGACGGTCTCTGAGCTGATCGGGCGGCCCCGGGCCGGCAGCCTGCCGAGCAGCGAGTAAAGCTTGTTGCGGCTGCTCCGCTGTTCTGCGAGAAACGGTTCGAGCGCGTCTGTATCCATCATTCATCCCCCTCCGTTTTCTATTGTACCGGAAATTAGGCGGATCGGAAAACCCGAATGTGTCTTTTTTTGGATGAAAAAGGTATAATGATGCAAATGACAGCGGCAGGCGGATGCTCTGCAGAGGGGGAACCAGGGTGAAAATCAAGATCCATTTGTCGGTAAGCGGCGAGCTGGTAAAGGAAGATGAAGTCGAGATCGAGGATATCAGGCTCGAGGAGCTGACCCAGGAAGAAGTGGAGGCGGCCGCGGAAGCGGTAGTGCGCACCTGGGCAGACCGCAAGCTGAGCATCGTCTGGGAAGTCGCCGATCCGGGCCGGCCGGATACGTGACGGCCGCCGCCGGTTCCGGGGAACCGGCGGACGGATGGTGGCGGCGGCTTTCTTGTTCTGCGTCTGTAAGCATCGTTACCGAGTATGAGAAGCAACGTGCCTCGGGCGTCAACCGGACTTGCAGAATAGGAATGGGAGAATTCGCGCCAAAAGCCTTCGGCCTGCTGACTTCAGCGGAGTCGGGGGCTTTTGTTTTTGGCTGCAACCGTCCGAAAAACGGCCCGGCCTTAAGGCGAAGGACGTGCAAATCTATCACGTAAATCTATCTACTAAATAATTCTATAAAATGTTTTTATAGGGGGACGGCACTGCCAAGCTGTGTATAACTTTATTCACATTATTCGACTCGACCGCCAGACAGCTTTAGACAGTTGTCAACAATGTGCCCACAAGATATCCACAAAAACGTGTGGACAAGGGGGCGGTTGTTCAACAAGATATGCCATGATACGATATAGACAAATAAGGAATGATTTAAGGTGATGTGAATGAAAACGTTAAGCAACGAAGCGCTGATCGACTGTTACTTGAAGGCGACCGAATTGAAGCTCGACCGGGATTTCTTATCGCTGTTACTCGCAGAAATTAAAAGACGCAAACTAAACATTCATTTTTATGGTCAAGAAGCTCAGGCGAACTGAGCTTTTTTGTTTGTTCTCCCGGCGGGGGACGGCGATGGAGCGAGCCGTTTACGGCCCGTTCTCCCCGGACCTGCCTTTGCGGATTTTCTCATTTTTGAATTGCAGCGGACTTACGCCGGTCGATTCCTTGAACACTTTGCCGAAGTAGTGGATGTTGCAAAACCCGGTCTTTTCGGCGATTTCCGTTATCGTCCATTGACCGGTCACGAGCAGGTGTTTGGCAATGTTGATCCGCGTAGCCGTCAAATAATCGGTAAACGTGACGCCGGTCACCTGCTTGAACGTCCGGCTGAAGTGGGAAACGCTCATGTTCGCAATCCGGCTAAGCTCTGCAACCGAGAGCCGCTCGGCGAACCGCTCTTCGATATATTCGAGCACAGGGCGGAGCACGTTCAGATCCGCCTCGACCGGCTGCTGCAACTGCCGCTTGTAATGGCGGAGCATAGCCGTAATCATCCGGTAAATGCACGACTTGATGGCCATCTCATAGCCGATGTCCCGCTCCGAATACTCCGTGTCCGCTGTCCGGATACAGTCCTCAAGTTCCCGCGACAACGGATGCGAGCGGCCGATGAAGCTTTGCTCCCGGCTCGTGCGGACGAACAGATTGTATATTTGTCTCGTCTCAAAACCTTCCAGCAGGTTCGTCACGAACATCCGGTCGAAAATCATCCCCTGAATCCAGGGCTTCTCGCCTTCCCCGGTTATTTGAACCGAATGGATCTGCCTGCTGTTGACATAAATAATGTCACTGGCGTTGGCGTAAAACGATTGATTGTCCAGCGTAACCAGAACCCGTCCACGTACAATCCGGATAAATTCGAGATGCTCGTGCCAATGGGGCGAGACGAGATAGCGGCCTTTGGGAGTCCGTACGTTGCTCATTTTAAACGGAAATCGCTTCCCGACAGAAGGATCGTGCTTCAGCTCCATGGAAATCATCCGGATCATTCCTTCCTTTCGTCCGCACAGTTATCGATTACTATACCAGTATATCATGAGTGGCTGACGAAGCGGCAACAAAGCACGATAGCATCAATAAACAGCATCAGCTTATATAGAACGTCCGGGCCGATCCTTAGTACGATAATAGCGCGGGCGCAGGAAGGATCTCCGATAGGGGAACCACGGTGCCGGCCGTAGGCAGACCTGTACAAGGCAAGGGAGGGAAGCCGCATCACAGCGGCGGATATAATGAAAAACGATAAAATCGGGGTAGGCATTCTGGGAACGGGAAAACGCGGGGTTTATTTCGGCGGCAGCTATTTCGGCAACCACCCGGACTGCGAGATCGTCGGATTATGCGATATTAGCGAGGACAGTCTTGGCTTCGCCCGGGAGAAGCTGGGCGACATTCCGGCGACGACTTCGCTGGAGCGGTTTTTGCAACTGCCGGGTCTGGATGCCGTCATCATCTGCAGCAACGACCACGCCCATGCCGAGCATACGCTCGCTGCGCTTCGGGCGGGCAAGCACGTCTATCTCGAGAAGCCGATGGCGCAGTCGATCGAAGATTGCGACCGGATGGCGGAGGCCGGATATGCCTCGGGACGCGTCTTTATGGTCGGTCTGGAGCTTCGTTACTGCTCGCTGATGGAAGATATGAAGCGGATCATCTCATCGGGGGAAATCGGCGAGATTAAGATTGGAACCGTCATCGACAACGTATCGGTCGGCGGGACCTATTATTATCACGGTCCGAGAAGGCGCAAGGACTATGTGAAAAGCCTTATCCTCGAAAAAGGGACGCACTCCCTCGATCTGACCAACTGGCTGATCGACGCCTCGCCCGTGAAGGTGTACTGCTCCAGCGGGCTGGACGTGTTCGGGGGCAGCGCCGCGAGCGACAAACGGTGCCGGAGCTGCGACGAGACGGCCACGTGCGCTTATTACGTCGATAACCGCAAAGGGCTGGAGATGGATTACGGCGGGGTGAAGCTGAAGGATGACCTGTGCGTATACGCGGAGGAGATCGATACGCATGACAACGGACTGGTGCTGATCGATTACGATAACGGTGCCAGAATCTCGTATATGGAATGTCACTTTACACCCGAATATACGAGGGAGTTCATGTTCACCGGCACCAAGGGCAAGATTACCGGGTTCTACAACAACGAGCAGGATTTTAAAATAACGGTGATGAAGCGCCATTCGAAGGAGGTCCAGACGTATTACCCCGAGCGCCGTTCCGGCGGCCATGGCGGTGGCGACAGCGCCATCGTGCAGACGTTCGTCGATCTGGTGAAAAAAGGAGACCCGGCGATGCCCGGCATATGGGGCGCGCGGGACAGCGCGGCGATCGCCATCGCGGCGGCCGAATCGGCCGAGAGCGGCATGCCGGTCGTCATTCCCTACAACCAGGCGCTGCGCAAAGCCGGTGCCGTCCGGTAGATGGAGCGGGAGATATCGTGTGAGACAGCGAAGGAACTGTCCCAAAAGATTCGCCGCCTTACAGGGGGACATCCCCGTTTCGAACCAATAGGACCTGGCTTCCGATGCATAATGGAGGCCGAGGTCCTTTTTTCTCGAATAGACTCATACGTCCTACAGACAAGGGGCGGGCATCCTCTTCGGTAGCGGGGAAAATAGGTAAGGCCGTTTATTCCGGGCCAGGCAGGGGGAGCATCGGGTACAATGAGGGGCAGGGGGACGTGCGATGATAGTCGGAAGCGGGATCGTAACGGAATCACTGCGAATCATACATCTCTTCACGACATTTCGGCGATTGTAAGCACGTTCAACCGGCAATCGGTCAAAGTGCTGGAAAAAGCGGGCTTCTCCTATGAAGGAAGAAGGACGTTATCCGACGAAGAAGAATATGATACGTTTGCGGCAGCCAGAGCAATTTGGATACGGCCAGAGAAGGAGGAGAAGGGATGGAAGCGGTAAAGCTTACACTTCAGGACCAATGGGGACTTCGGGACGTTCGGATTGCAGGTAAAATCGAATCCAAAGGGAGCCGTTCGATCTACATCGTGGAATGCTGCGAAGGGAAGTTTGCGCTGAAGCAGTTTGCTCCGTCGCTCCCGGAGGCAAGCATCCGGCAGTATACGCATGCTTTATTGCATATGCAAGGGCGCGGACTAAAGCTGTCGCCCTCGATCTGCACGACGATGGGGGCCGAGCTGTATGTCCGGCACGACGACACCTTCCTGTACTTGATGGAGTTCGTCGAGGGGGAGCCGCTTCGGGAAACCCCGGAAGACGAATACGATCTGGGCCAAGCTTCGGCGCTGCTGCATACAATCGCCGACTATCCGCACGAGTCGGGCTTGAACGCCAAGGAGCGGATTGCCGGCATGTACGACAGGTTTCACGATTATCCGTTCAAGCGGGAATACGATCGGATCGTGGACGATTTGCCCGATTTCGAAGCGTACCGGCAATCGTTCATCCATACCGACATCGGGCCTCACAATGCGATGAGGGCGGATGACGGACGTATTGTTTTTCTTGATTTTGACGATGCCGGCTCGGGCTCTCCGCTGATCGATGCAGGATATCCGCTGATCTGCCAGTTCGTCCGTTTTCAGGAGGACGGCTCGATCCGCTTCGATTCGGCGAACGCCAAGGCGTTTTATGCCGGGTATTTGTCGCAGATGACGCTAAGCGAGCGGGAAAAGGAAATCGTCTTCGATGGAGCAGTCTTTATGCAGCTGATGTATATGCCCTGTTACGGCGACGAGGGCGTCCTGCCGATGTGGAAGCTGCTTCAGTATGCTTTGGAGCATAAGGAGGAGCTGCTGGCGTCAATATCCGGCCAGGGTTAGGCCAGGGTCGCCGGTGTCGGGGGATTGTAAGGAAGTCTGTAAGAAGCGCCTTGACCGGGCTTCCTGCAGGCTTTTTTTGTTGGGGCTGGAGACGGGGCGTGCCCCGGGAGCCGCCGGTCCGGCGCGACGTGGCGGGCAAGGGGGACTGAGCAAGCTAGCTTTCTATTGCAGGCAACCGCTGAGCTAGAGGGGGCATGGACGGGCTTGTGCCGGACTGGATTGGGACTGGATTAGGACTGGATTGGAATATGATAGGGACTCTTATTTTCGCCAAATTTTGCAAATCCGGCTGATAGGCTTCAAATAACGGCTGCTAAAGAGGCTGTCGATTCAATGTGGACAACCAAGTGGAAAGGGAAAAGATGACCTTCTGGCGAGTTTTGTCTGGAATCCCCTACCTTACAATCCTTATTCAATCAAGGGATTCCGGACAACCTGTCTGAGCAGAAGAAGGTAACTTTTCACTTGGAACGGCCTGCTAACACTTCTACACATTGAATCGACAGTCTCGCTAAAGGCTCTTATTTTGGCTGAGACCCAATTTCGCGAGGGATAGGAGCTGCAAAAGACTGCTATTGTCCGCTGCTTTGCACCTGTCCGTGCATTCGCTGTTACTCCTGCCGCACTTGCGCCTACGCCTACACTCTTGTTGCTGCCCCCACCGCGCTTGTACCTAAGACTGCACCTTTACTGTTACTCCTGCCCGTGCTCCCGTGGCGGCATAGGAAAACTGTACCGCCCGGCTCCCTATCACAGCTCTGCCCCCTCACCGCAGAGCCCGGAAGTGGCAGTCCGGACCGGCCTCCGCGCATATCCCGGTAGAGATTTTTATCCCCCGATTCGAGAAATGTCCGTCTACTGGAAATTTGGTATCCTTCCTATAATTTGAATTGTAAGCGAATCCAAATTAGACGTTCGAATGAGGAGGTCTCTTCTAATGAAGAAAACGAAAACCGTCTTAACCGCCCTGATGGCGCTCTCGATGGCAGCGACAGCTGCGGCTTGCGGCAGCGGAGGAGCCGATCCGAATGCTCCGGCGACGGGAGCCAAACCGGCCGAGACGGAGAAGCCGAAAGAATTTAAAATGACGCTCCGTCATATCAACGTCCGGGAAACGTCCAAAAACACGCTGGCGCTGCTGCAGGACGTCGTCAAAACGACCGAGTCCCAGGTACCCGGCTTGAAGTTCGAGCTGGACGGAGTGGACGACGTCGTCAACCGTGACCAGAAGCTGAAGGCGGAGATGGCCGCGGGCAATCCGCCCCCGATCTTCAACCTGTTCGGCGGCGACGACACGAGAAACTACGCCAAGGCCGGACGGCTGCTCGATCTGACCCCGATTCTCGCCGAGCTTGGGCTGAAAGACAAGTTTATGAACCTGAGCGAATTTACGGTGGACGGCAAAATTTACGGCTTGCCGGATGCAGGCTTCGTCGAAGGCTTCTTCTATAATACGAAAATGTTCGCGGATGCCGGCGTGAAAGTTCCGAAAACGTGGGATGAATTCATCAAGGTCAACGAGGCGCTGAAGGCGAAAGGATATACGCCGATCGCGATGGGCGGCGGTGGCGGCGACGGCTGGGTCATCAACATGGTGGTGAACACGCTGTTCGTCCGGCTGGGCGGCACGCAAATTCAGGAAAATTTCGCCAAGGGCACGTCGAAATGGACGGACGCTCCGGTCGTCGAAGCGTTTAAGAAGCTCGAGGAGATGAAGCAAAACGGTTATATCGATAAAAACGTAATCGCGATGCGTTATCCGGACGGCCAGGCGAAGTTCTACACCGGCCAAGCGGCGATGCTGTTCGACGGCAGTTGGGCAATCGCTGGCATTACCGGCGACAAGTCGACGATCAAGGACAATGTCAGCTTCTTTAACTTTCCGAGCATGGGCGGCCCCGGCGACGATACGATCAACGGCGGCTTCTCCAACGGCTACGGCTTCTCCAGCAAACTGAACGAAAACGAACTGAAGGCGGTCAAGGCGTTCATCAAAAACTACTTCAACGAAGCGAACCAGCTGCGCGAGCTGAAAAACTCCGGCCGCATCCCGGCGATGAAGCTGGCGGATATCGGAGATACGAAAGGGCTTGTAGCCGATGTGGTGAAAACGCAGGTCGCCGCCAAAAAAGGCGCGTTCCCGGCATTCGACTCGCTTGTGCAGGCGACGGTCAAGAAGACGCTGGAGACGACGATGGAGGAGCTGCTCGGCGGCAAAGTAACGCCGGCCAAAGCGGCCGAGGCGATGCAGAAGGCGCAGGACGAGGCGAACAAAGCGAAATAAATCCGCCAGAAGCGGAGATGCTGCGTTACATCTAACGAAAATAAACAGGCAGCGGCCAAGCCGGGCGCCACAGGATTGCGGTGGCTTCCGGCTCGCCGGCCTATGCCGGATGGAGGAGGCCGCCATGAACAAAGTGCTGCGCAACCCGCTCGCTTACGCGTTGTTTGTCATCCCGGCGCTGGCGCTGTACATGACGTTTTATGTCGTCCCGATGTTCAGCTCGCTGAAATATTCGGCGACGAGCTGGAATGGCATCAACGAAGCGACGTTTAACGGTTTGGACAATTTTATAAAGGCGTTCCGGGACGAAAAGTTTCTGATCGCACTAAAGAACAACATCATCTTCGTATTTTTTTCCGTTTTCATCCAAATTCCGGTTATCGTAGGTTTGTCGATTGTCGTCAGCGGCGTGAGGCGGTTTCTCGATTTTTACAAAACGACGGTGTTTATGCCCAGCGTGCTCTCCACGGCTATCGTAGGGGTCATATGGAAGTTTATTTACCATCCGGATGCCGGACTCATCAACCAGGTGCTGCGCACGGTCGGACTCGAGTCGTGGGCGCTCGGCTGGCTCGGGGAAGAAAATTTCGCGTTCCTTGCCATTCTCGTGACGAACGCTTGGCAGTGGACCGGTTTTTATATCGTGCTTGTGCTCGCGGCCATCTTCGCCATTCCGAAAGAGATGCAGGAGGCCGGAGAGATCGATGGCGCCGTCGGCTGGCGCAAAGCCTGTTACTTGACGATTCCGCTCATCCGTCCGGTCATCCTCGTCATTATGCTGTTGTCGATTACGGGGGCGATGAAGGCGATGGATATCGTAATGATCATGACGTCGGGCGGACCGTTCGGCAGCTCGGAGGTTATGGGCACTTATATGTACAAACAGGCGTACTCGATGTCGCAGTTTGGCTATGCGAACGCGATCTCGATCCTCATATTCCTCTTCACCTGCGTACTGACGCTTATTTTTCACCTGATCACGAGAAGGAGCGAGGAGGTCGAATACGGATGACGCTGCAGCGGACCAAATGGATCTCGCATCTCGTGCTGCTCGTGTACGTCGCTGTCGTGCTGTATCCGCTGCTGTTCGTATTTAACTCGTCGTTCAAAGGCAACTCCGAAATTGTACTCCGACCTTGGAGCTTGCCCGAGACCTTCCAGTGGGATAACTACGTTAACGCCTTTTCGAGCTCGCATATCGGCACTTATTTTCTGAACAGCTTGTACGTCAGCGGACTGTCTACGATCATCGGCATCTTGCTCGCGACAGGGATCGCTTACGCAGTCACCCGGATGAAATTCCCGAACGTCAGCAAGCTCGTGTACGGCGCCCTGCTGCTGTCCCTGCTCATTCCGCCGGTATCTCTGCTGATCCCGCTGTATATTATGATTAAAGACATGGGGCTGTACAATACGCCGTTCGCGCTGCTCGTTCCTTATACGGCGTTCGGGATTCCGCTGTCCGTATTCATCATCGCGGCGTTTCTGAAATCGGTGCCGAAGGAGCTGGAGGAGGCGGGCATCGTGGACGGGCTGACCGTGTACGGCTTGCTGGGCCGGATCGTATTGCCGCTGACGACGCCTACGCTCGTAACGGTGTTTATTCTCAATTTCATGAACCATTGGAACGAATACATTATGGCCAACTTGTTTTTGTCCAGCCAAAGCCTCCGGACGCTTCCCGTGGCGGTTGTGCAATTCATGGACAAATTCAATATGAACTACGGGGCGCTGTGCGCATCGGTGATGATCAGCTGCATTCCGGTAATGATCGTCTATGCCGCTTTGCAGCGTAAAATTATCGAGGGCGTGACGGCCGGCAGCGTCAAAGGGTAGAGGCGCCGGGAGGCTGTCTGTTTACCCGTTCACCGGCTCTTTCGGGTTCGCTGACCGCCAGGAGGGGCGGACTGACAACGAGCGGTGAATCGGCTATGATAAAAGGAAAAGAAGCAGCAGGGGGGATCGATCGTATGAACCGGAAAGCGTCCGTCCTGCTGTCCTGCATACTCGGTCTTGCGGTTGTTGGCAGCGCTTGCAGCTTCGAAGGCGGGAGGAAGTCCGGAGAGCAAGCGCAGCCGTTCACGATCTCGCTGCGTCATGTGCAGGTACGCGACGATGCACGGCCGAGGCTGAAGATGCTGGAGGACGTCGCTTCCCGGATGGAAGCGGCCGTTCCCGGCTTAAAGGTGGAGATGGAAGGGCTGGAGGACAAGGTGCACCGCTTCGAGAAGCTGCCCGCCGAGATGGCGGCGGGCGCGCCTCCGAAAATATTCGATCTGTTCGGAGGGGCCGATACGCACAAATACGTGAAGGCGAACCGGCTGCTCGACCTGACGCCGATCTTAGGCGAGCTTGGCTTGAAGGAGCAGTTTTTCAATCTCGATGAATTTACGGTGAATGGTAAAATTTACGGGTTGCCCACGGCCGGCTTCGTCGAAGGAGTTTTCTATAACAAGCGGCTGTTCCGCGAGCTCGGCGCCCGGGTGCCGGCGACATGGGAGGAGCTGCTGGCCGTTGCGGAAAAAGCGCATGCCCAAGGCATCACTCCATTCGCCCTAGCCTCTGCCGACGCCTGGGTGATCAATATGATGATGAATACGATGTGGGTGCGTATGGCGGGAACCGGTTCGGTGCCGGGCTTCGTGGACGGCACGAGAAAATGGAACGATCCGGACGTAGCCGAAGCGTTCAAGCGATATGAGATGCTCGTTCAGAAAGGATATTTTCCCGAGCACAGTCTGGGCTTGAAGTATGCGGATCAGCAGACCGCGTTTCGTCAGGGCGAGGCGGCGATGGTGTTCGACGGCAGCTGGGCGAATTCGGGGCTCGCGGCTCCGGGAAGGTCGGTCGTCGAGGACGATGTCGGCTTTTTTAACTTTCCGAGCATGGGAGGGCCCGGGGACGGGACGATCAACGCCAGCTACTCGAACGGGTACGGCTTCTCCGCCCATCTGAACACCAAGGAGCTGGAGGCCGTAAAAGTGTTTATCCGGATCATGTTCAGCGAGGAGATGCAGAAGCGGCAGCTTGCCGAGGTCGGCATCCTGCCGGCGATGAAGCTGGCCGATCTGTCCGGCGTCCGTCCGATCGTCGGCGAGCTGCTGAAGGCGGCTGACACACGGACGTTTCCGGCGTTCGACTCGATCGTGCAGGCGAAGGTGCGGGAAGTGCTCGAAACGGGGATGCAGGAGCTGATCGGCGGCAAAACGACGGCGGTCCAGCTGCTGGAGCGTGTGCAGCAGGCACAGGACAACGCCAACCGGGAGCTGCATAAACCGGTTCAGGACCGGTACGGCGGCGGCACAGGACCGTCCGCACGTATGGAGACATCCCCGGGTTCGTCAGGCGGAAGCAGGGTGATCGGATGAATCTCCGCAAAAAAGTATTTACAGCGTTTTTAGCTTTTATCGTCGTTCCGTTATTCGTTCTCGGCGTCATCACGTATACCGTCTCCCAGCATATTATTGAGGAAAATTTCGCGGAGCAGTCGGAATTTACGCTGAAGGCGGTCGGACGCAACATTACGTACATGCTCAAGGAAGCGAACTATTTCTCCGAAGCGCATATGCTACAGCAGGACGTTCAGGCGGCGCTCAAGGAGAAGGAGACCGTCGACTGGATCGAGCTGGCCGAGTACAACAGGCTGCTGCAGCGGACGTTTTTGTCGTATCCGCCGGTATATTCCGCCGTGCTGTACAATTTGCGCGGGCAAGGATTCGGCGACGGCAAAATCGGCCACAAGCTCATTTCGTTCGAGGAGCTGATTCGGCATCCCGTCTATGAGGAAGTGAAGCGGCTGAACGGCTTGTCCAAATGGATCGGCCCGCACGAGCTGCCGGAGCTGACGGGAGACGGGCGGCTGTTCACGCAGATCCGGATCGTCAATGATAAATATACGATCGACAACAAGGGCATTCTCGTGCAGCAGTTGCAGTTTCAGGAGCTGGACAAAATTTTCAACTTCTTCGGGACGGGGCCCCGCAAGGAGATCCGGTTTATGATCGTGGACGGCAGCGGCGTCGTGATGGTGGACAATATGAAGCTGCTGGACGGCAGCGTCATCTTCGAGCAGACGGACGGGAAGTTCGACTTGTCGGCGGGATACGACAGCGGGAAGATGACGTTCGGCGGCGTCGAAAGCGTCGTGTCGGTCCATCATCTGGAGCTGCGCGATCTCGGCTCGATGAACTGGACGCTCGTATCGGTGACGCCTTGGGCGGCGCTGTCCGGGACGACGGTGCTGCTGCTGAAATGGATCGCCGCGATTACGGCGTTTTGCCTGCTGTGCGCGCTGCTCTTCAACCTGCTGTTCGTTCACCGGAACATCCGTTTTATTCTCCGCGTCGTCAGCTCGATGAAGCGGGCCGAGATCGGCGATCTCGACATTCGCGTACAGACGAGGGCGACGGACGAGACGGCCGTGCTGGCGCGCGGCTTCAATTCCCTCGTATCGCGGATCGGAGCGCTGCTTGAGGAGGTCAAGCTGGAGCAGCGGCGCAAGACGAAGGCCGAGCTGATGGTGCTGCAGGCGCAGATCAAGCCGCATTTTCTGTTCAACACGCTGGAATCGATCAATGCGCTCGCGGCCCAGAACGAAGGACGCAAAGTGAGCCAGCTCGTGCAGCGGCTCGGTACGATTCTCCGCATCAGCTTCAGCCAGCGGGAGGAAATTCCGATCTCGATGGAGCTGGACCATTTGCGCAACTATTTGCAGATCCAGAGCTACCGGTTCGAGAAGCTGTTCGACTACGAGATCGACGTGCCTGCCGAGCTGGCGTCCTATTCCATCCTGAAGCTGACGCTGCAGCCGCTGGTGGAGAACAGCATCCAGCACGGCTTCGACCGGATGGAGCAGGGCGGCCTGATCCGGGTCCGGGCTGAGGAACAGGGAGACAGCATCGTTTGGTTCGTGGAAGATAACGGGGCGGGGATGGCGGACGGCACGCTGTCGCGTTTCCGCTATAAGACGCCGGAGCCGGTACCCGGCACGGGGAGCGCAGCCGGGTCTGTCAAACCGGACGAAGAGCGGGTCGGCCTCGGCCTGCCGAACGTGGCGGACCGGACCCGGATTCATTACGGCAGCCGGTACGGCTTGTTCATTTGCAGCGAGGAAGGGAAGGGCACGATCATTCGCTTGACGATACCGAAATACGAGGCGGGGTGACAAGCGATGCAACTAAAGGCGCTGCTCGTCGACGACGAAATCAACATTATGCGCAACCTGCAAACGGTTATTCCTTGGGAGGAGCTGAACATCGGCGTCGTCGGGATGGCGACGAACGGGGTGAAGGCGATGGAACTGGTCGGGGAGTGTGCTCCCGACCTTATCCTGTCCGATATCCGGATGCCGGTTATGGACGGGATTGCGCTGCTGAAATGGCTGCAGGAGCAAAAGTACGAGGGCGAGGTCGTGATGCTGACCGGTTTTCAGGAGTTCGACTACGCCCGTTCGGCGGTCAAATACGGCGCCAAAGACTTCATTCTGAAGCCGATCGATTACGAGGAGCTCCGGCAGATCGTGGAGAGGCTCGCCCTGCAAATCCGGGAGAAGCGGATGGAACGGCTGAAGGAAGAGAAGACGCGGAAGCGGCTGTCCAGCCTCGCTTATGAGAAAATGCTGCATGACGTTCTGCTCGACTATACGTCGGTAAGCATGCTGCATCTGCTTTCCGAGGATGGCGAGCTGCCGGACCAACCCGCTTATACGCTGCTCGTCGCCGATCTGGACGGCTATTCGCAAATCGCCCGGCCGTGGAGCGAGCGGGAGCGGAAGCTGTGGAATTTCGCGGTCCGCAATGTGCTGCAGGAGGCGCTGCTTCCTGATGAACAGGCTTACGCGGTGCTGCAAACCCGCGAAGGCGAATGGTGTCTGCTCCTCGAGCATCGTCCGGACCGCGCGATTCCCGGAACGGAACAGATCCGTGTCTGGTCGCACTCGCTGCAGGCGGCTGTCGAACAGTACGCCAAGCTGACGGTCAGCATCGGCATCTTCGCGTCGCCGGTATCGATGGAGCGTTTGGCGGAAGCTTATAAATGCGTACAGCGGTCCCTTCAACTGTCGCCGGGGAAACAGCATGTGGTGTTCGTGGACGGAGCCGAAGACGGAGGCGAGACGAACGAGCCGCTCTGGAGCGTACTCGACGAGTTGGTTGCGGGTCTGAAGACGAAGGATCGGGCGAAGATCGAACAGGCGACTCAGGGGCTGCATGCCGGGGTGAAGGCGATCCTCGCATTTTCGGTGCTGCGCGGCGAGCAGATGCTGCACTTCGTCGTCCTTCATCTGATGCGGGAGATGCGGGAGGTCGGGCTGCTTGAGGGTGAACAGGAAGAAGCGGTATGGGCGAAGCTGGAGAAAAGCGTCTGCGTCAAGGAGCTGCTCGATACGATCGACGGGCTGACGGGCGCCTGCATGAACGCCGGACTGGCGAAGAAAACGGGCGAAGTGCTGATGGTATCGGCCAAAGATTACATTCAGCGGCACATGTCCCGCGATCTCGGAATCGAAGAGGTCGCCGATTATCTCGGCATCAGCTGCAGCTATTTCAGTCTGCTGTTCAAGCAGCAGTTCGGGGAGACGTTCGTCGAATATTTGACCCGGCAGCGGATGGAGCAGGCCAAGTCGCTGCTCGTCATGACCGGCAAAAGTGTTACGTCGATCGGGAATAAGGTCGGGTATGCGGAACGCCGCTACTTTACGAAGGTGTTCCATAAATACGAGGGAATGACGCCGACGGAATTCCGGGAGCGCCATGCGGCAGGCGGAGCGGATGGCTGACGGCCGATGAATGGATGGATTCAAAGCTTATGTCAGCCATTCTTCCGCCTGCACCTCCTGCCTGTAGCCGCAGCTCTCGCAATAGGTTTGGTGCACGCACAGCCGCCGGGCCAGATCGGGGTATCCGTTCGTAAGCTTCAGGTCGTCGATGGCGCGGTAAGGCGAGTACGGGCCAAGATAGTCGTCGAGGCGGCCGCCGTCGAACAAACGGTTTCCGCATTCCGGACACGGCAGGTTGAGAGCGGTCATTCCGTTGCAATAAGGGCATACCGAGGACATCCGTCCATTCTCCTTTCGGTTGGATCAGTCTGCTGAGGACTAGTGCAGCGTTTAATAGGTTTGGAATGTTAGGCTGCGTATGCATAGGTTTCCCTCTACGCGGCGAAACCTATGCGGATCGAAGCCGATACGCACCAAAAAAGCGCCCGCGCGGATGGCCGCGGAGCGCTTCTAAGCCGTACTCGATTAAAACTTCATGTTGCTGCTGTGGCCTGGGGAAAGTTTCGCGTCCGGATCGATGTATACCTTGGCGTTGTTGATCGCGGTAGGCGCTTCTCCGAATCCGACTGCAATCAGTTTCAGCTTGCCCGGATAAGTGGTAATGTCGCCTGCGGCGAAGATGCCGGGAATCGACGTCTCCATACGGGAGTCGACAATAATCGAGCCGTTCTCGATCTCGAAGCCCCATTCGGCAATCGGTCCGAGCGAGGAGACGAAGCCGAAGTTGACGATAACCGCATCGACCGGGATGACGCTGACCGCTCCGGATTTTACTTCCTTGACCGTAACCGATTCGATCTTGTCGGTTCCGTTCAAGCTTTCGATCTCAACCGGCGTAACCACCTCAACCTTCGACTGCTTGAGCAGCTCGACACTATGCTCGTGAGCGCGGAACTTGTCGCGGCGGTGGATCAGCGTTACTTTCTCGGCGATCGGCTCAAGCATCAGCGCCCAGTCTACCGCAGAGTCGCCGCCGCCGCTGATCAGCACCTTTTGTCCGGCGAATTTGTTCAGATCGCTTACGAAGTAATGCAGATTTTTCTTCTCGAATTTGGCCGCTTCCGGCAAATCCAGCTTCCGCGGCTCGAAAGCGCCGACGCCGGCCGTGACGATGATCGCCTTGGATTGGTGAACGCCCTGATCGGTCTCGACCTCGAACAGACGCTCGTCCTTCTTCGTCACTTTCAGAACCTTCTCTTCCAGCCGGACATCAACCGGAAAATGGCTCATTTGTTCGTTCAACCGGTTCACAAGCTCCTGTGCAGTCACCTTTGGAAATCCCGCAACATCATAAATATATTTTTCAGGATAAAGCGCTGCAAGCTGTCCGCCTAGCTGCGGCATACTCTCGATGATTTTTACGGAAGCTTGGCGCATTCCTGCGTAAAATGCTGCAAACATCCCGGCAGGCCCGCCGCCGATGACGATAATATCCGTCACGCCTTGATTTTGTACATTCGCTGACACGAAAAGACACCTCCATAGCATTTTGTACAGCCTTGTTACATTTTCTCACACCACTTATTATAAACAAAGGAATGTGCAGAAGGGAAGCGATTTTGTCACAAATAACGACAAAATTTAGACAGTTTGTCGCTTGATATTTTCAATAGGAAGATATATGATTGCAGGTAACAAATATTCATCAAGTATTGTCGAATATTGTACGAGCGGCCTTGCCGCTGCGGCAATTTGGGTCATATAGAGAGAGCTTGACGGTGTGCGTGAGGTTGCATGAACAGTCGGTGTCTGGAAAGCTTGAACTGAGCTTTGTCTGACAACGCTTGTGTAATTTTTCACAGCTATCGGACAGCCAACAAACCGGATATGGAAGGGATACGAGATGAGTACAGTTCCAAGAATCGTCATATTGGGTGCAGGCTATGGCGGGGTGCTGACCGCTCTTAGGCTGCAGAAAGAGCTCAATTATAACGAGGCGAATGTCACGCTGGTCAACAAGCACGATTATCATTATATCACAACTCATCTTCATATGCCTGCGGCAGGCACGGACAATCCGGAAAATGCCCGCGTCAGCATATCGAAGCTGATCGATGAGTTCAAGATTGATTTCGTCAAGTCGACCGTCGTTCAAATTAAGCCCCAGGAGAAAAAGGTCATTCTCGAAGACGGCACGCTGTCCTACGACTATCTCGTCATCGGCTTGGGCGGAGAATCGGAAACGTTCGGAATCCCGGGACTTCAGGAGTTTGCTTTTAATATTCGCAGCATCAACAGTGTCCGGCTGATCCGGGAGCATATCGAATACCAGTTCGCCAAGTTCAAGCGCGAGCCGGAACGCAAAGATTATTTGACGTTCGTCGTCGGCGGAGCCGGGTTTACGGGCATCGAATTCATCGGCGAGCTGGCCGACCGGATTCCGAAGCTGTGCAAGGAATTCGACGTCGATCCGTCGCTCGTCAAAATCTACAATATCGAAGCGGCTCCGACCGCTCTCCCGGGCTTCGATCCGGAGCTGGTCGAATACGCGATGCAGGTGCTGGCGGACAAAGGCGTCACGTTCAAAATCGCTACGGCGATCAAGGAATGTACGCCCGAGGGTGTCATGCTGGCCAGCGGAGAGACGATCAAATCGTCCACCGTCGTCTGGACGGGCGGCATCCGCGGCAACAAGCTCGTCGAGCAGGCCGGCTTCGAGGCGATGCGCGGCCGTGTGAAGGTCGATTCGTATTTGCGGACGGAACAGTATGAGAATGTATATATTATCGGGGATTGCTCCCTGATCCTGAACGAACAGGGCAGGCCTTACCCACCTACGGCCCAGATCGCGATGCAGCAAGGCGTGACGTGCGCTTACAATCTGGTCGCTTCGATTCGCAACCAGCCGCTGCGCGAGTTCAAGTTCGACAACAAAGGCGTCGTCGCTTCGCTCGGCAAAGGCGAAGCGATCGGGATCGTCTTCGGCAAGAAGATGAAGGGCGGCACCGCCGCGATGATGAAGAAGCTGATCGACATGCGGTATCTGTACATTATCGGAGGCATCTCGCTCGTACTGCGCAAAGGAAAGTTCTAATCGTTAGGAACCGGGAGGCGTTGGCCCGTGAGACATTGCAGCGTTCAGGTACGGGGGTTGCTCACCCGTGAGGAATTGGACCGGTATAACGCGCTGATGGAAGTCGGATCGTATCTCGAGTCGCAAAACCGGTACGATCTCGCCTACACCGTGCAAAAAGAAGTCGACTTGCTCATCATGCCAGCCATCGAACGGCTTAAGGAAAAAGGCCGCGCCCGCGACCGGGCAGACGAAGAATATTTGCGCCGGCTCGCCGAAGGCGATGACGAGGACGACGATTGAGACTACTCAGCCCAGCCTGTTGAATCTTCAACAGGCTTCCATACGTACGGGTAACCTTCATCTCTGATGAAGGTTATTTGCGTTGCAAATGCCCATCAGCATCCCGCGGACATAAACCCGGCAGCCCGGCCCCGCTCCCGGCACTACGGTCGGCGATACTCCTGCCAGTCGGTTTCACGGAACGCTGTGGCGAAGTCGATCCGGTACGCAGACGGGGAAACGCCGCCATGATGCTTGAAAAATTTCGTGAAATAATCCGGCAATACCCCGACCCGGTCGGCAATCTCGTTCATATTCAGATTGGTTGTCCGCAGCAGCGTGCAAGCGCGGTCGTAGCGAAGTTTGGCGATATATTGCATGGGGGAAAAACCGGTCATCGATTTGAATACCGTTATGAAATAACGGGGATGAAAATGGGCCAGCTTCGCAAGCTCGTCAACGGACAATTTTTGCGCCAGATGCAAGTTGATATATTCCAGCACGCGGGTAATCCGCTGCACGTCCAGATGACCGGAATCGTTAATGATCAGCTTCGGACTTTTCTCTATACAATAACAAATCAGTTGCAATAACGTCGCTTTGGCGCGCAGAAGAGAGGTCATGCCATTGCCGTTATGCGATTCGTTCAGCTCCCGGAACAGCTCCCCCATGAGCGGTTTATCCTCCACATCGATCAATAGCGACAGCTCCAGCAAATCGAACAGGCGGGTTTCGCCGATCGTGGATGTAAAGTGGCAATAATACTTTCCGAATACTTCCCCGTTATACGATGAAGCGGAAATCGTAGCACCTGCCGGCAGCAGAACGAGCTGTCCGGAAGTGGGCGTGATGACCGATCCGTTCACCCATATGTTGCATCTCCCGGAAACCATGTAATACAACAGGTTGAAATCGTATGTCAAATTGGAATGACTCCACTCTGCACCTAACATCCGATAAGAAGATCTGAGAATAGCGGTCTGTATATTGGCAAGATAGCTGGAAAAGTTCCCCTTTTGTCTTTGCGCGCTTTGCATAAACCGTTCCCCCCTTGATCGATTTGGGTTACAGCGGGCGTGAGCGATCTGTGTCTGATTATAACCCACTTGTTCCGGCAGCGTATAGGGACGATGGGGGCAGAAAGTCGGATCTGAGTTTTTTACAGATTGGCCTGACTGTTTTCCATTCCGACTCCGGCTTGAATTCTTATAATTCATAGTAAGAATCGAGTTAAAGGAGCGATCGGGATGACCAAGCGAGTGCGATTGGCTGTCGTAGGCGGAAACCGCGGTTTTGCCTACCACAAATGCTGCGATTTTTTACCCGAACTTGTCGAAGTGAGCGCCATATGCGATCTGAATGAAGAGGTGTTTGCCAAATGGAAGCGGCAGTATCCGGATATCCGCACGTTCACAAGCTTCGAGCACCTGCTGGACGACGACGCGATCGATGCAGTGCTGCTGGCCACGCCGATGGAGGTTCATGCCAGCCAGTCGATTCAAGCGATGAATGCCGGCAAGAATGTACTATGTGAAGTTGCATCCGCGCAAACGATAGAAGAATGCTGGGAGCTGGTCCAGACGGTCGAGCGGACGGGGGCCGTCTACATGTTAGCCGAAAACTTCTGCTACACCCGGACGAACATGATGGTGCGGACGATGGCCGAATCCGGAGCCTTCGGGGAGTTGACCCATGCGGAGTGCGGTTACATCCATGATGTCCGGACAGCCACTCACGATGACCGGGGGGAATTGAAGTGGAGGGGGGAGATGATGCGCAAGTTCAACGGCAACAATTACCCGACCCATTCGCTCGGACCGGTATCGCAGTGGCTTGGCATCAATAGGGGGGATTCCTTTGATTATATGACGACCATCGTGTCGAAGCCGGCGGCGCAAAGCGACTATTTCAAGGAAGTGTTCGGTCCGGATCACCCCGGCGCCCGAATGGAGTATTGGCAGCAAGGCGATTCCTGCTTGTCGCTTATACGTACCAAACAAGGAGCCGTTATTTATTTGCGCAACGATTTTTCGTCCCCGCGGCCTTTCAACTACTTGTCCTACGAGCTGCAAGGAACGAAGGGAGCTTTTGTATCCGGCCGCGACACCGTGGAGGAGCCCCTGATCTGGCTCGATGGCAGCACACCCGGAAAATCGTACCTAGGCAATGTATCCTGGTCCAAGCTGTCCGAATACGCCGGGACTTTCGAACACCCTTGGTGGAGTAACGAGACCGACCGGGAGCAGGCTGTGCAGGCCGCCCGATTCGGCGACTATTTTGTCATGAAAGAATTCGCAACCGCCGTTGTGGAGAAGCGTCGGCCCGACTTCGATGTGTACGATTCCGTTGCCGTCAGCTCCATCATGCCGCTTTCGGCGCAATCTGCATCACAAGGAGGAAGCCCGGTCTATTTCCCCGATTTTGCCAAAAACAAGCGGTTGCAGTAGGAAGACAAAGGAGGGAAGCAAGCTTATGAAATTGGGGATCAGTTTGAATAGTTTGAAAGGTGCGATCGTATCCGGAGAAATGACTGTGACGGATGCCATCGAGTGGATTGCGGAAGTTGGAGGGGAGCATGTCGAGATCGTTCCGGTCGGATTCGATCTGCTGGAGCAGCCGGAGCTTGCAGACCGGATTCGGGACAAGGCGGGGCAGGCCGGGATCGAGGTGTCGAACTACTGCGTCCGGGCGAATTTCATTTCGGCCGATGAGCAGGAATATGAGCGGACGATCGACAGGGTGAAACGCCATGTTGAGATTACCCGGCGGCTTGGCGCGAAACGGATGCGTCATGACGTGGCTTCGCGTCCTCTCGGCGACATTTCCGTCCGCAACTTCAACCGCGATCTTCCGAAGCTGGCGGAAGCATGCCGCACGATTGCCGACTACGCCGCTCCGTACGGAATTACGACCAGCGTAGAGAACCACGGCTATTACGTTCAGGCCAGCGAAAGGGTGCAAAGTTTGATCCATGAGGTAAATCGCGACAATTACCGGACTACGCTCGACATTGGCAATTTTCTATGTGTCGACGAGTTGCCGCTTACCGGCGTCAGACATAATATAGCCCTTGCGTCCATGGTTCATCTGAAAGATTTCTATATCCGAACGCCGGACCGAAGCCCCGGCCCGGTTTGCCCCGGCTGGTTTCAAACGGCGGGAGGCAATTGGCTTCGCGGTGCGATTGTGGGCCAAGGCGACATCAACTTGCGCGAAGTGCTGAGGTTGATCAAGCAGTCCGGATACGACGGCTGCATGTCGATCGAGTTCGAAGGCGTAGAGGAATGCCGAAGCGCCACAAGGCAAGGATTCGAATACGCCAAACGGGTGTGGGACGAAGTATAGAAGTACCGGCCTTAGCCGCACCTAGTGAATTCTCTCCCGATTGGCAGTGTCCCTTTCTCGAGCTGCAACTGGGCCCTTAATGGAACAATGGAATCGGAGCCGGAATGGAGGTGATGGCTCATAGGGCATGAGCGCAGCGGGATAAGTCTATCGCGATTGTGAAGGAAAGCGGGTCTCACTATGAACAACGGGAGGAATACGGATGGTTAGAACATCGGCGGCAGTGTTGCTGTCTCTTATTCTAGTGGTGGTAACGATGCAAAGCTTCACGTTCGCGGCACCCGACTCTATGAACGGACAGGGGAACCAGATGATGCTGGCGAGCAACGGTAAAGGGAAATACGGCGTCTTCGTCAGCTCCAATGCCGATGCGATCGAGCGCCATGCCGCTCAAGAGCTGGTAAATTACTTGACCCAGGTCACCGGAGCGCCTTTTCAGCTGTCCGAAGGTACGACTCCGCCGGCCGGTCCGCTATTTGTCGTCGGGAGAAACGCGTTGACCGAGAATCTCATTCCGGAACTGGCGGGAGATTCGCTTGGGGTGGACGGCTTTGTCATCCGCGCCGCGCAGCGGTACATCATCATCGCGGGCAGCGATCCGCGCGGAACGATGTATGGAGTCAACTATTTTCTGGATTATTATGTCGGGGTCAAATGGTATTCGCCTTCCTATACGTTCGTGCCGACCAACCCGAACTTGCGTCTCCGTGTCACGAACGACGTGCAGGTGCCGCGCTTTGAATACCGCGAAATGTACGTCAATGACGGCAATAACGAGCAATACCGCGCCCATAATTTACTGAACGGGAAGTATCGCGACCGGTCTATCCATGTTCCTCAGTCGGAACCTTGGCTGGACAGCTGGTCCTCCTATTGGCCTTATGACGTGCACAACTTCAAAAAGATCGTGCCGCAAACTCAATATCACCACGGAAACCAACTGCTGGCGATGAATGAAAGCGTTCGCAGTATCGCGGCCGGCAATCTGGTCCAGCTCATTACCCAAAGGGTCAATGAGGGAAAAGACGCTTCCTACGGCTTCAGCCAAGAGGATACGACCTGGAATCCGGACCCGGACTCTCTGGCGTTCGCCAACCAGCATGGAGGCTCGCTTGCCGCGCCAGTTATGGATATGGTCGGCGATATTGCGACCCGGGTGAAGACGGAAATTCCGGATGCGCGGACCGGTACGCTTGCTTACATGTTTACGGAAGAGGCCCCGACCGGTATGACTTTGCCGGATAATGTAGTCATTACGTTCGCCCCGATCTATAAAGATCACGGCCGGGCGCTGAATGACCCCAAAAACAGCTTTTCCAAAGCGAATATCGAACAATGGGCGCAAATGTCGGACCATATTTTGTTTTGGGACTATATCATGGACTTTTCGGGCGGCGGCTATCTGATGCCTTATCCGAGTCTATATGCGATGAGCGAAACGATCCAGTATTTGGCGACCCTCCCTGCGGTCAAAGGTTACTTCGGAGAGCATATTGTCGGCAATACCGCACCGATCAGTACGGGACTTACCGATCTGCGCGCATGGGTCGGCGCCCGGCTGCTCTGGAATCCGGATCAGGATTACCGCGAGCTGATCGACGAATTTGTTAACGGGTATTATGGAGACGCCGCGCCGTACATCAGCCAGTACATTACGCTGCTGCACGAGGCGTTCGAGCAAAGCGACTCTACGCTTACGATCTCCACACCCATCACGTCTCCTTTTCTTTCGTTTGATCTGATGCGTCAAATCGACGGATTATTTGACCAGGCTGTGGCGGCGACGAACGATCCGGTATCGTTGAATCATGTGCAGCGGACGCGCATTGAGGTGGACTATACGATCCTGATGCGATACGTTGACTATATGAGCGAAGCGCGCAAACGGAATATCCAATGGGACCCCGATTACGATAACCGGTATGCCCGGTTTAAAACGTACACGGCCGATATTATCAATTACAAGAGCAAGGGTACGATGGAATCGTTGTACCGCCTGATCGATATACGCCGCACGCTTCCGACGATCCCGGACTTTGTTAGCGGGTTGCCCGATTCGGATTGGATAGACTTCCAGGATCATATGTTCTGGCTATACGAACCTGCAGGGACAACGCTCGTAAGCGATGCGGCCGCTTCCGATCAAGCAGCGGCCAAGGTGAAGGGGAGCACGAATCAGTGGGCCATTCAATTGCACGATACGGTCCTGCCCCGCGAAGGCCAGTGGAAATTGTACGCGAACGTCCGTGTAGATCCGGGTACCGGCTCGCCCGGAACGATCGCATTTAACTACGGCTTCAATTCTCCTTCGGGTGGAGGCCGGACGTCGATGGATTATGCGCATGTAGCCGACGGTGCGTACAGCTTCGTGGAATTTCCGTGGGTATACGAGTACAATCCGAACCAGCCCAACCGTTATTTCTGGCTGGCTCCGCCGAACTCCAGCGCCATCGCCAATCTGTACGTGGACCGGATCATCGCGGTCAGGCAATAAACGACGGAGGCAGCCGCAGGTAAATTTGCAGGCGCTTTCATAGTATCAAAGGGGGAAGCACAATGAAAATAAGAAAAGGCGCAGTTCTGCTGTCGCTATGCATGTTGGTGCAGGCGGGTCTGGTCGGTTGCTCGGGAGGCAGCGGCGGGAAGGCGGGAAACGAACAGCCAGGCAAGGGGGGAGAGCCGGCTGTTTCCCATGAACCGGTCACTCTTTCATTCAAAATGAATGTAGGGTCGATCACTTCGAAGGAAGGGTTTATGGCTGTATTCGGTGATAAAATCAAGGAGAAGTTTCCGCATGTGACACCTGAATTCATCGCGCCGGATATCACGCTTAAAGCGATTTTGGAAACAGGACAGCAACTGGATATTTATTACGACTCATTCGCAAATACCCCTACAAATCTGCTTCAAAACGGGCTTCAATACGATCTGACTGGTCTGATGAAAGAGCACAAATATGATTTGTCTCCGCTAGAGAAAACTTCTGTAGATGCGCAGCGCCAACTGGCGAGTGGGGGGATGTACGGACTTCCGGTTTCGATCGATTCGGTTGCGCTGATCTATAACAAAGGACTCTTCAATCAGTTCGGCCTTCCGTATCCGAAGGACGGCATGACGATGGAGGAATTATACGACTTGACCCGCAGGATGAGCCGTGTGGTGGACGGCGTCCATTATTATGGTTTCGGCACTTCACTCGGCTTTGTGATGTCCTTGGACCCGCTTGCCCCGTCGTTTATCGATCCGGCGACCAATAAAGCGACGATGTCGTCAGAGAAATTCAAGCTGATCTTTCAGTCTTTGACCGGCTTATTTCAAGTACCGAACAACGAATACGACAAAACCACGCTGACTTATTCCGCTCAATTGAAGCTGTTCGGCGAACAGCGGCTGGCGATGCTGCTTGGGCCCAATGCTTTGGGTACGCGATATTTCGCCGACAAGGACAAGGCGCTTGACTGGGATTTGACCACCTACCCTACTTACAAGGAGGCGGCAAATACAGGACCTCAGAATGCGCCCGGCTATTTCTATGTGACATCCAACAGCAAGCATAAGGATGCGGCGTTTCAGGTTGCGGCCTATGTGACTTCGCCGGAATTCCAGAAGCATCTGGCCCGTAAAGGATATGTACCGGCGCTGCAAAACGCGGACACTGTGAATGAATTCGGCAAAGAGCTTCCCTTTCTGAACGATAAAAACGTGAAAGCTTTGTTTACGGCGAAACCGGCGCCGATCGCGAACTTGACCCGCTTCCAGGCAATAGCGCTGGCGGAAGTTCAGACAGCTTTCAACGACTTGCAGTGGAACGGGAAAGACATTAACACTGTACTTCGTGAAGCGGATGAACGCGCGGATCAGAAAATTGCCGCCGAAATGAGTAAAAGCAAGTGACGGCCCTCTTCGCGGAGCGGCATGATTTTCGGTTTTGCAGGATGGAGGAGCATCAAAAGATGAGCGACACCACCGTTATCTATGAGGCGGCGAAGGTAGGGGCCGCTCCGGCTCGCAGCCTGCCGGAACGAAAAAGGGTTCCCGCAGGCTGGTCGGCTGTACCGATTGGAGGTGCAGGCCACGAATTGAAATAACGTGGGATGGCCCGGTCATGCAGCGGTTTCTGGACACCCCGCACCTGGCTGCAAGGCTGCGCATTACAATCGCTGTGGAAATGAGAGAAGTGTTGTTTGTTGAAGCGTACTTGCTCGATTCCGGAGAACGGCTGGGATCTTATGACATTCGCTACGCCTACGTATTTCAGCCTTTTGAATTGCCGTTAACTCGTACGCAGGTTCAAGCAGCGCTGCGGCAAGGCATCGGACTGCGGATCATCGAGACCGATTCGACTTTATGGGTGTTTGACGGCTTGAGTGCCGACGATCGCCGAAAGTTTTTCACTCCTCATCTGATGCTGGCTGAGGAAGGTCAGCGTATCCGGCAGTTCCGGCAACGGATGATGTCTCTGGACAGTTTGCAGCCTTTTGGCTGGCTGGAAGGTTGCGTACTCGACGGCTTGTACGATATGCGCTGGGTGGGGGAAACGAATCGGGCCGAGCAAGCGATCGCCGGTCATATGGGTCAATATGTGAACGATAACGGCCAACTGATTTACGAGGATCTGCACGGACTGCCGTCAGACGGGCGTTTCTCCGGAATCGAAAGCACCCTGCCGATCGCCGTTATCGCGAAGCTGACACCGGATCATCCGCTTGTAGGGCAGCTGGTTTCGTACTGGAACTCCCATCTTGTCGAAGAGAAAGGAATCCTCTCCGCGGAGACTTCCCTTACGGCGGAAGGCGCCTATACGATGGGGTATCCGATGGCGGTCATTGCGTCGAGACTCGGGAACGATCAGCTTGCGCAGACGGCTCTACGGCAGCTTTTGCTTCGCCGGAAGGCGCTTACGGACGGCCGCGACTTGTACGGCATCGTCTCCGGTAGCGGGCAAAAGCGGATTATGCGGAACTGGGCGCGCTCCTACACCTGGTACATGCTCGGATTCGTCCGGACCTTTATGGAGTTTCAAGGTTCGCGGCGTTATGCCAAGCTGGCCGGTATGGAAGAGGTGTCGGCGGAATTCAGGCGTATGTCTGAAATTGCTTTATCACGGCGGGAGCCGGGAGGGCTGTGGTCTTGCTTTCTCGGGGAGCCGGAGACGGGCATCGAGACTTCCGGCTCGGCAGGGATTGCCGCCGCTTTGGCGCTCGGGGCGCGAGCCGGTTTGCTGCCGCACGCAACGCTTGACGCAGCCCGGGAAGCGATGCAGGCGCTGGAGACGTATTTGACGCCGGACGGGGTATTGCAGGGCGTCTGCCAGCATAATTGCGGGGGGCTCCAGCTGCAGCGAGGGGGATACCGGGTTTTGTCGCAGATGGGGATGGGGTTGATGGCACAGCTGTATGCGGCGGTTTACTCCGAACCCGAGCGTGGGATTGCATAACGTTAACCTTTCCCGAATAATAAAAAACGAACTGCTGGCGGGAAGCAGTTCGTTTTTTTGTTGTCCGTTCAAGATTCGGCGTCCGTTGAGCGCTCGCTCCATGTTCTCCGGTATACCGATGGGGAGACGCCCTTCAGATCGTTGAACACGCGCGAGAAGCTGGCGAACGAACGGAATCCGACCTCCATTGCGATGTCGGTTATCGACATCCGGCTCGACTGGAGCAAGCTGCATGCCTGGCGTACCCTCAGCTCGTGGATGAAGTCGATGAAGCTCGTCCCGAGATGACGCTTTAGCAGTTTGCTAAGATTCGGCATGCTGAAATGAAACAGCTTCGACAGCTCGGCGAGCGTTAACGGCTCCTGGTAGTGCTGATGGATGTAGTGAATGATTTCCCATATCGTCGAATGAGCCGATCTGCGAGTTATTGCCGCCTCTATGGATGGTTCCGCCTGACAACGAATCCGGTCGAATCCGGCCAGCGCCTCGAACAGCATCGAGGTGAGCATCAGCCGTTTCCATCGCTCGTTCCGGCTATACTCCAGCTGCATTCGGTCGAACAAGGCGAGCATATCCCGGTACTGCTCGCGGCTGATCTGAACGAAAGGCGCGAGCTTCGTCTCATCGTCATGCAGCAAGCAGTGGCCGAGCTCGCGATCGGGTGCGTTCAGCAGCAGCCCCATGTCGAAGTTGCATACGTAGAGCAGCAGATCCAGGCCTGCGTCTGCATGAATCTCGTGGATTTGGTAGGGGAGAAGAAAGGTCATCGTCCCTGGTTCCAGCGTATGCGACACTCCGTTTACAATCTCGGTTCCTCTTCCTTCGACAACGAGGCAGAGCTCCAGGAAGTCGTGCCGGTGAGGGGGGATGTTATTATTTATTTTTTGGATAATGTAAAACGGAAACCCGTCTTTGTTCGGATAATCGGTTAGCACCGGCGGGAATACGGACGGCATGGGGGGCCCCCTTTGCTGCGTAATCAGTCTAGCTTCGGGTAGAATAAGAAATCCGGTTTACAAAACGTACAGTGAAAATAATGAGAGGAATCGAAAAAATATAGGACGTATTCCAAAGTTAATCAAGTTATTCTGAAAATAGCAAGTGGGAAAGCGCTTTAACAGGAGCTGCTATCTATCATAACACAGGGGGTTTTACTATGAAAAAAAGCTTATTAGCCGCCGCTGTCGTTCTGGCCGCAGCATCGGTCTCCGGCTGCGGAGCTGGCGGAACAAGCGGGGAGCAGGGGCAGCAGACGGCGGGACCCGGCGATAAACCGGTAGAGCTTGTATTTACCGGTATCCCGATCACGGAAGAAGAGTTCCAGGAGCAATTCGGCAAGCCGATTCGCGAGAAATATCCGCACATTTCTACGAAATACATTGTGCCGGGGAAAGGTACGGAATTGAAAGATCTGATTGCCGCCGGGACGATCCCCGACGTGTATATGACCGCCAGAGTTAATTTGCCGATGTTTCTGGATCTGAAGCTCGGTCAAAATCTGGACGAATGGATTAAGAAGTATAATTTCGATCTGAACAGGCTGGAACCGAATGCGGTGCAGGCCATGCGAGATATGACGGCGGATCAGATGGTTTTCGGAATTCCTTACCAAAATGCCTCCTTGGGTTACGTGCTTTATTACAACAAAGACATTTTCGATAAATTCGGAGTTCCGTATCCGAAGGACGGCATGACCTGGGACGAGACTTACGAGCTCGCCAAAAGGCTTACCCGGGTCGAGGACGGCGTGCAGATCAGGGGACTAAGCGCCAACTGGTCGAATATTTTCGTGATCAATAATCAGCTCTCCTTGCTGGCATTGGATGGCAACGATAAGGCGGTCATCAACACGGATTCCTGGAAAATGGTGTTTAATAACGTGAAACGGTTTTATGAAATTCCGGGCAACCACGTCACGAAGGATACGCTCTCGGATCAGATTCAAGAACGCGATTTCCTTACCGGAACCATAGCGATGACGGTAGGCGGTGGAGCGGCTGCGGCCGCGGATAAAGCGATCAACTTCGATTACGTGGCGCTTCCGACTTATCCGGAGGCTCCGGGTATGGGCACGAAGACGGCGGGAAGGTATTTGTTGCCCACGAGTACGAGCAAGCATAAGGAAGATGTGTTTAAAGCGATCACCGTCATCACCTCCGACGAGTTTCAAATGAACGCGTCCAAGGATGGACGGGCAACGGCTATGCAAAATAAAGAGATTCAAAAAGCGTACATGCAAAACAATCCGAAATTAAAAGACAAAAACAACTTCGCTTATTTCTACAATAAGTCTGCGTCTGCCCCTAAGATCAATCCGGAGCTGATCGGCATTAATGAATTCCATTTCGCGGCCGGAGAACTGTCGAAGGTGATATTGGGCGAGATCGATGTGGCAACGGCTCTACGTACGGCTGACGAAAAGCTGAACCAGGCTGTGGAGGCTAAAAAGAAACAGTAAGCATCCGCGGCAAGAAGCGAAAGTGGGGATTTGAAGGATGAACCTGCAGCGTCCAAGCTACGGCGAATTGTTGAAGTTGAAAAGATGGAATACGCCGACCATCTACAATGGCTGGGAAGCGATCACGGAGCATGACATTACGACGGGGTTCAATCAGGAGGAAACGCGCGATTATATGCCGCAGATGGGACCGATGACCGGTTATGCCGTAACGGTGCAGATCGAGCCCGGGAACCCGGCGCATCCGCGAAGCAACCCGAAGGCGTGGAGCGAATACCGCGACTACGTGGCAAGCCGCCCCGGCCCTAAAATCGTTGTCGTTCAGGACTTGGATGCACCCCGGGTGATCGGAGCGTTCTGGGGAGAGGTGAACAGCAATATTCACCGCGCCTTAGGATGCATCGGTACGATTACCGACGGCGCGATCCGCGATCTCGATGAAATGACGAACGCCGGCTTCAAGGCGATCGCCCGCAGATTGTGTGTCGGCCACGCCTATAGTACGCCGGTCCGCTGGGGCTGCGAAGTTGAAGTATTTGGTTGTACGGTTAGGCCGGGCCAGCTCATTCATGCGGACAAGCACGGTTTCATCGTCATTCCGCAAGAAGATGAGCGCCGGCTGTTGGAGGCCGTCCGCTTCATGGACGATAATGAGTGCGATACGCTGATCCCCGCGGCCAGAAGCGCGCCTGGCAAGTCTGCCGGGGAGCTGCTCCAGGCAATCGATGCCGCGGGCGGCGAGTTCGGTCTTCGAACCAAGCAGGCTTACAGGAAATCCGGAGAATGGTAAGACGATTAAGCATTTAAAAAACGCAGAGACGGGATAGATAGGGGAGAGCATGTTGGCTTTAGAACGATTTCAAGGTATTATTCCGGCAATCCTTACGCCCTATGACGAATCGGGAAATATAAGCGAGCGGGCGACCCGCAAGCTTGTCCGGCATTTGCTGGGGAATCGGGTCGACGGCTTTTATGTAGGCGGAAGTACGGGAGAAGGGTTTCTTTTATCCGCCGGAGAACGTGAGCTGCTATTGGAAATGATTATAGACGAAGTCCGCGGAACCGTACCGGTCATCGCCCATGTCGGCGCGATGGATACGGCTACCAGCGTCAAGCTGGCCCAACATGCGGCGCGGGCCGGAGCCGATGCGGTGTCGTCGGTTGCCCCTTTTTACTACAAGCACGGTGCGGAGCAGGTTCGCGGCCATTATCTCGATATTGCGCAGGCGTCGGACCTTCCGCTGATCCTGTACCATTTCCCCGCGATGACGGGCGTTCAATCGACGGTACGGTTTTACGAGGAGTTGTCCCAGGTGGACCCTATCGCGGGAGTGAAGTTTACGTCCAAAGATACGTTCGAGCTTCAGCAGTTGATCGAAGCGTGCGGGCCGGACTTCCGCGTCTTCAACGGTCCGGACGAATGTCTGCTGGCCGGGCTCGCGGTCGGCTGCTGCGGCGCGATCGGAAGCACGTATAACATCATGCCGAGATTGTTCACGCAGCTGTACTCGAAGTTCAAGGCGGGGGACATGGCCGAGGCGCTCCGGCTGCAGGCGAAAGCGAACCGGGTGATCGCCGAGCTGTTGAAATACGATTTTATCGCCTTCGAGCGGGAAATTTTGCGGCTGCAAGGCATCGACACAGGGCGGCCGAGAAAGCCGATTCAGCAATTGACGGAGGAAGAACGGCAGCAGATCCGCCTGTTTGCGCAGCAGTTCGATTTTTTGGGAGTGAAGGATTAAGGAGCTGAAGATTGTGTCGAATACAGGGATTCAATATGTAGTAGTTGCCGAATCCGGTGCCGGCAATCCGCGTAACGATACGGCGAGTATCGTGGCGCTAAAGGACGGGCGCTTAATGCTCGTATGGCATAAATACGAGGAGGGGCCGGGGGGAGGCAGCGACTTCGGATTGTGCCGCATCTACTCCAAAACTTCGGCTGACGGCGGGATCACCTGGGACGGGGAACGAATGCTCGTCGATGTGTCGCCGGGCGATCATAATGTGCAAGCTCCGGGCTTGTCACGGCTGCCTTCCGGCGACTTGCTGCTGCACTGTCTGCGCGGGCATCACGGCGCGAGCAGCTCGAGTATGATCCTGTTCCGGTCCACGGACGAAGGAGAGACTTGGCAGGAAGCCGGAGCCATATGGGAGCGGAGCGCGGGACAATGGCTGCAGGGCGGAGCCAACCATATGAACGTATTAAGCAATGGCCGTCTGCTGCTGCCGTATCATTTCGGTACGGGGCATCAAGGAGGCCAGCACAATACGATCAGCTGCTTCTTAAGCGACGATGACGGGGTGAGCTGGCGGCGGGCGAGCACGGTTCTGGATTTGCCGATGAGAGGCGCTATGGAGGCGTCTGTGGCCGAACGGAACGGCGGGAATTTGCTCATGTCGATCCGTACGCAGCTGGGTGCGGTGTTCCTGTCGCGCTCCGAGGATTACGGAGAGACTTGGTCGATGCCGCAAACTTCCGGCTTGCACGCTCCGGAATCGTGTACGTGTCTGCGGCGAATTCCCGGCACGGGCGATCTGGTGCTGTTTTACAATGCCAGCAAGTACGATCCGACCAGACATCACTACGGACTGCGCACGCCTCTGACCGCCGCCTTGTCCCGCGATGGCGGAGCGACATGGAGCAAGGTCGGGGATATTGAGACCGGACCGTACGAGTATATGAACGTAAACTGCATGATGACCGAGAAGGGGGATGCGCTGCTCACCTACGCAAAGGTGGAGGACCCGCAATTGATCCAGCGTGATCCGGCGCTCCCTTTTCAGCGGAAAGGGATGGACTTGTGCCTCGCTTTGATCGACCGGGAATGGTTTGGCGGGTAACATGTTAGGCCTGCGAAATAATAAAAAGGGTGAAAAAACTAGAACCGCTCGTACTGAAAAAATCAGCGCCGGGCGGTTTTCTCTGTCTGTATGTTGCTGATTGCTGCAGGCAGCAAAATAGAAATAAAACGCAAACGAACCATAAGGTCATTGACAGAATGAGGAAGGCCGTTTACATTGAGGTTACCGGTAACCTCAAAGGAGGATTTCAATGAGTCAAATGAACGAAAAGCTAACTTATATGAAGCCGGCCAGAAGCTGGGTCGAGGGGCTGCCGATCGGCAACGGCAGGCTGGGAGGCATGATATTCGGCCGGGCGGCCGAGGAGCGGATTCAGCTTAATGAGGATTCCGTCTGGTACGGAGGTCCGAAGCAGCGGGACAATCCGGAGGCGATCCGTCATCTTGGGGACATTCGCCGCCTGTTGTTCGAAGGCAAACCAAAGGAGGCGGAGCGTCTCGCCAGAATTACGATGAGTTCGATGCCGCATCATTTTGCCCCGTACCAGACGCTTGGCGATTTGTCCCTGTTTTTCGAAGGGGTGGAGAAGGACGTTCAGGACTACAAGCGGGAGCTGGATCTGGCCAGCGGTACGGCGGTTGTCGAGTTTGCAAGCGGGGCGACGGAATTCCGTAGAGTTCAATTCTCAAGTGCCGTAGACCAGGTTATCGTAATTCGGCTCACTGCCGGTGCACCAGGGGCACTTACCTTTACAGCGGGCCTGAACAGGCGGCCGTTCGACGGGGAGATCTCTCTCATCGGGACGGATACGATTGCGATGGGCGGACAATGCGGTCCGGACGGTGTTGTCTACTCCGTCGTGTTGAAAGCGGTTGCCGAAGGGGGGAGTGTCCGTACGATCAGCAGCGTTGTGTCGGTGGAAGGGGCGGATTCCGTTACTTTGCTGCTGGCGGCCCAGACGACGTTCCGGTGCGGCGATCCGCGCGGGGTGTGCCTTGAGCAGGTGGAGGCCGCGGCACGGAAAGGCTATGACGCGCTGCTCCGCGATCACCAGGACGATCACCGTTCGCTGTTTGGCAGAGTGGCGCTTGAGCTGGACGACGCGCAGTCGGAGGAGACGGCGGACCTACCGACAGACGAACGGCTTCGCCGCGTGCGGGAAGGCGGAAGGGATATCGGGTTGGAATCGTTATTTTTTCAGTACGGACGTTACCTGCTCATAGCCAGCTCCAGACCGGGCTCTCTGCCCGCCAACCTGCAAGGGATATGGAACGAGAGCCATACGCCGCCTTGGGAGGCCGACTATCATATCAATATTAATCTGCAGATGAATTACTGGCCGGCGGAGGTCACCGGACTGGCCGAATGCCATGAGCCGTTGTTCGATCTGCTGGACCGGCTTCGGGAGAACGGGCGGCGTACGGCTCAAATCGTATATGGAGCCGAAGGCTTCGTCGCTCATCACGCCACCGACCTGTGGGCGGATACGGCCATTCAAGGCACGTACATTCCGGCCGTGTACTGGCCGACGGGCGGTGCCTGGCTAGCGCTGCACGCTTGGGAGCATTACCGGTTCGGCTTGTCCGAGTCGTTCCTTGTGGAGCGGGCATACCCGGTTATGAAGGACGCTGCGTTGTTTTTCCTGGACTTTCTGATCGAGGATGACCAAGGCCGGCTCGTAACCGCTCCATCCTTATCTCCGGAGAACAAATACCGGCTGCCGAACGGCAACACCGGATGTATGTGCGTCGGGCCGTCGATGGATACGCAAATTGTGCGCGCCTTGTTTACAGGCTGCGTAGAAGCATCTGTGCGGCTGGGCGTTGACGAAGACTTCCGAATGCGGCTAGCGGAGGCGCTGGGCAAGCTTCCGGAGCCGGCGATCGGCCGTCACGGTCAAATTATGGAATGGGCGGACGATTACGAGGAGGTCGAGCCCGGTCACCGGCATATCTCGCATCTGTTCGCACTGCACCCTGGGGAGCAAATTACGCTACGGGGTACTCCGGAGCTGGCCGAGGCGGCGCGTGTGACCTTGGACCGGAGGCTGAAGCATGGCGGCGGCCATACGGGCTGGAGCCGGGCGTGGATAATTCACTTTATGGCTCGTCTTGAGGACGGGGACCAAGCGTACGACAACTATGCGGCTCTGCTCAGTCACTCGGTTCATCCGAATTTGTTCGGCGATCACCCGCCGTTCCAGATCGATGCGAATTTCGGCGGAACGTCTGCCGTTGCCGAGATGCTGCTGCAGTCGCACGGCGGAGAGCTTCGGCTGCTGCCGGCGCTGCCTGCGGCATGGCCTGGCGGGCGTGTCCGCGGACTGCGGGCAAGAGGCGGCTTCGAGGTCGATATCGAGTGGAGCGGGGGCAAGTTGACCCGGGCCGTCATCCGTTCGAAAAGCGGAGGCGTGTGCGTTGTCCGTAGCGATACCCGGTTGGTTGCGATGGACGCGGCGCAGCCGAGCGGCGTGCTGGCGGAAGGCGCGACGCTCGTCCGCTTTGCGACGAAGGCGGGGCATAGCTACACGTTGAGCTGTGGCGAGTAATTCAACTTCTGGAGAGTTTTGTCTGGAATCCCCTACCTTACCATCCTTATTCAATCAAGGGATTCCGGACAACCTGTTTGAGCAGAAGAAGGTAATTTTTCAGTTGGAACGGCCTGCTAACACACAATGAATCGACAGACTCGCAAAAACTCTTATTGCTTTTAGGAGAGCCAGCAATCGTGTATGTATCACCCAAAAAGAAGCGCCAATGTAACGTTTTCCAAGATTTAAAGCCCAGCGGGGCTTTTTTCTTTTGCGGGAAATGTTTTATCTTTCCATGCGATTGAAGTGATAATTGCGTTTAAATAGCCGTGTCGGTAACATAAGTCGCGTTGCTGGGCGTTTGGCTCGTTTGGTTGAAAGCGCATTAATTCGTTACAGGCGTTCTACCAGGCGAGAAAAGCCGGCGGCGAATGCGCATTAAATGTAAGCGGTCGCGGAACGTTCCGGCTTTTAAACCTTTTCCGACAAGGAGTGATGTAAACGCGGCCAGCCGAGAGTCATGTGGCAAGTATCAAGAAAGCTGCATCGGCAGTTTCCGATGTGCAAGGCATGGAACTATCGAGAAGGAGGTTTGTTTTATGCGTTGGAAATCCAAATTGACCGGATTGCTCGTATTCGCCATAGTGGTGGCGCTGCTGCCGTTCGGACCGGCCTATGCGGCCGGAGATCCGGGAGGGTCTTCCGGGGATACCGTAACCAACCTGGTGTACAACAAGCAGCCGGTATTGTCGGTCGAATCCGGGGATGCGGCCGTTCGGACCAGCGAGCAGGCGAAGGTGAAGTTTTTGACGGACAGCTTGCTGGGCACCGGGGATTGGGGCAAAGAGGGCTCGACCCGATATGTCAGCTTTTTCCGCAACATCGGCAGAAGCCTGGTCATCGATCTCGGTCAGCCGTCCACGCTTCGGGAAGTGAACGTGCGGGCGCTTGACGACCCTTCCGCCGGGATTTACAAGCCCGACTATCTAGCCGTATCGGTATCGAACGATGACGGGCAGTCGTGGCATTTTCTCGGGAAAATTCCGAACAGCGCGGCGGTGAAGCTCGACGCGAAGCAGTATGTGTATACGCTCGGAGGACTGAACGTCAAAGCTTCGAAAATCAAAATCAGCTTCGAGGTTGACGTCTTTATTTTCCTCGATGAGATTGAGGCGCTTGGTCTGACGCAGGTAGCTGCAGACGCCGTTGTTCCGGCCGGAGCGGACTTCAGCCCGTATCTGCCTAACGAGGAGCACAAGTTTCCGGCTCCCGGCTCGGCTCAGGTAGGAGGATTGAAGCACGAATATTTACTGTACGGGGGCTGGCATACGAACGGCACCGTGTATTTGCCGAGAACGTATCAGGATATGCTGCCGGTTGTCGCATACATTGACGGCGACGGGGTGATTCAGGATTGGTTTTACGACACGATCCTGTTCATGAACTATGCGACCAGCTCCAAAAACCGCTCTTATATCAGTGCGAGTACGGTGACTTCCGCCGCCTACGCCTCGAATAAGGAGGACTGGCAGGAGTACGCCGACCTGCTGTTCAAGCCGGACGTTCAGCTTGCCGCTTTGGAGCAAGCGGTTGCCGACGTCAAGACGAAGCTGAATCAGCCGGACTACAAGTACAAAGTATATATCTCCATTCCGAAGGCGCTTCCGATCCAAACCAATTTCGGGGTCGTCAACGGCAAAACGCTCAATTTCGACCATAACGCCGTTGGAGACGATCAAGCGCTGGACAACCGGATGACGGCTGTGAAATGGTATGTCGATCTGTTGATGCAGAAATGGGAAGCCGCCGGCTTCAAGCATTTGTCGCTTGAGGGCTTTTACTGGTACGACGAGGCGGTACATAATTATGCGAGCAACCGGGAAGAAGAGCTGGTGAAGCAATCGACGGCTTACATGCATGCGAAGGGCAAAAAGATCCATTGGATTCCATTTTATCAGGCGGCGGGAGCGTTCCGCTGGAAGGAACTTGGCTTCGACTTCGCTTTTATCCAGCCGAACTACGCCTTCTACACCAGCCCGAAAACAAGACCGACGGATACGGCTGATCTGGCGAAACGGTTCGGACTAGGCGTGGAGATGGAAGTGCATCATAACATTTTCAGAGACGAGGCGCTGCGGACGAAGTTTTACGATTATCTGGATCAGGGCGTCACAGCCAAATATATGAAAGAGTCGGCGCTCGCCTGGTATTGGGCGACCGATACGTTCCAGCTTGCCTATAAGAGTACGGTTGCAAGAGACCGGAAAATTTATGAGGACACGTATAATTTCGTAAAAGGCACGTATCCGGACAAGTATGTTCCGCCCGTTATCGAAAACCCGGGCAACAACCCGGATGATGGCACGGACGACACGCCGGGCAGCGGACCGGTTAGCGGAGGCCCCGGAGCCGGTTACGGACCTGGACCGGTAACGGTTCGGCCTTCGACTCCGGATGCGGAACGGCAGACGATTGGCCGGGAGCAGCTTGGCGGCAGCCGGGACGGACAAGTGACGGTTCAACTGCCGGCCGGCGTCCGCGAGGCAGTCCTGCCGGCTGACGGACTTGCGAAGCTGGGGGACGATCAGCTGGTGTTGCATTTCGGAGCCGCTTCGGTACAAGTGCCGGCTGCGGTCCTGAAGCAGATTACGGAGCTCGCAGCGGACGGTAACGGTGCGGGAGCGGAAGTGATCGTTACGGTGCGTCCGGTTGCTGCTGACCAAGCCGGTGACAAAAAGCCGGCTGGAGGAAGCGAAGGGCTGGCTGTCACTGCGGCGGGCGACCTGCACGAATTCGCAATCACGATCGTACCGGCTGGCGGCAAAACGTCGGTTAAGCTGGACCGGTTCAGTGAACCGGTTAACGTCGAAGTGCCCTACCGCAAAGGATCGGTAAACGAAAACCTGATCGGTTTGTATGTATACAATGAAAGCACGAAGGAATGGGACTATGTCGGCGGCAAGGCCGATGCGAGCAAAGGTGTCATGACCGCCGCGCTGAATCACTTCAGCACGTATGCCGTCCTTGAATATGACAAGACGTTTGACGATGTCGGCAAAGCGGATTGGGCGTATGAAGCGATCCGGAGCTTGTCAGCGAAACATCTGGTCGAAGGGGTGTCGGCTCACGCCTTCGAACCGTCCCGCAGCGTGACGCGCGCCGAGTTTGCGACGCTGCTCGTGCGGATGCTCGGACTTACGAAGGACGCTTCCGGAGCCGCTCCGGCGTTCGCGTTCGCGGATGTAACGCGGTCCGACTGGCATTACGACGCGATTGCGGCGGCCTCCGACGCCGGATTGATTCAGGGCCGATCGGCTGACGCGTTCAAGCCGCAAGCTACGATCTCCAGAGAGGAGATGGCGGCGCTGATGGTGCGGGCGTACGCGTACGCGTCGGGCACACGGCCGGCCGGCACGGCAGCCGAGCGGTATTCGGATGAGTCGGATATTTCCGAATGGGCGCGCGCAGACGTATATGCCGCCTCGGCAGCCGGCTTGATGCAGGGCACGGGTGACGAGCGGTTTGCAGCGAAGTCGGCTGTAACCCGGGCGGAAGCCGCACAGGCGATCTACAATTTGGTGAAGCAGCGTTAAAGAGTAACGAAACCGCAGCGCCTCGAGCCGTAGCAGCTCGAAGCGCTGCGGTTTTTTTGATTTATCGGAACGTGTATCGTGGGAGCGGCTCTAAATCTTGGTAAACGCCAGCGTCAAGACGTCGATAAGCGTTTATCCTTGGGCTGGGAAAGGATCGTCGAACGTCGCTGCCTGCATTTGGATTATAAAACAAATTTTCATGATATAATTTTAATATTGAAATATTATTTCAGAGTGTTATAATGGGGCTGTGGTTGAAATAAGGTTTACGAGCGTTAGGAATTGCACAAACTAGGAAGCGGAATTTTTCGGAAAACAGAAACGATGTAAGCGATACCAAGAAGATAACGAATGGAGGTCGTTCAATTGGAACGTCTCACGCGGCATCCTTCCGTGATAACCGGAGCCGATCGGCTGCAAGATTCGGCGGAAGCTTATCTGGGCGGAAAACGAATCGGACTGTTAACGAATCCGACAGGAATCACTACACATTTTCGTTCTACGATCGACGTATGCGCCGGTGTATCCTCGGCCCAGTTGACCGCCTTGTTCGCGTGCGAGCACGGCATTCGGGGAGAGCGGCAGGCCGGGGTTTATTTCGAAGACGAGCCGGACCCGGGTCTTGGCATTACGGTATTCAGCCTCTACGGCACACACCGGGCTCCGACTGCGGAGATGCTCGAATCTTTGGACGCCGTCGTATTTGATATTCAAGATTTGGGCGTAAGATTTTATACGTACTTAACGACGCTGGTGTATACAATGCAGGCTTGTGCCAAGGCGGGCAAGGAACTGATCGTATTGGACCGGCCGAATCCGCTTGGCGGACGGACGGTAGAGGGAGGCGTCCTGCGAGACGGCTATCAGTCGATGGTTGGCGTCTGGCAGGTTCCGTTCCGGACCGGCATGACGATCGGGGAATTCGCCAAGCTCGTGAACGACCAATCGGAGCCGAAATGCCGGTTGACTGTTGTTCCGCTCGAAGGTTGGACCCGGGATATGGAATTCCCGGAGACGGGGCAGCCGTGGATAATGCCTTCTCCGAACATGCCGACGATGGATACCGTGCGCGTCTACTCGGGCACTTGTCTGTTCGAGGGAACGAATCTCTCGGAGGGGCGGGGAACGACGAAACCGTTCGAAATGATCGGCGCCCCCTGGCTGGACGGCAAAGCGACGGCCGAAGCGATGAACCGGCACGGATTGCCCGGCGTTGTGTTCCATCCGGTATATTTTACCCCCATGTTCTCGAAACATAAGGGAGAGTTGTGCGGCGGCGTTCAAGTGTATGTGACCGATCGGGCGGAGTACCGGGCTGTACGGACCGGGTTGTATTTGCTGAAGCAGGTACAGGACCTGCATGCGGACCATTTCGAATGGCTGCCGCCCTATAAGGAAGGCTCCAAGCCTTTCATCGACTTGTTAACCGGCAGCGACCGGGTAAGGCTGACACTGCACGAATCGTCCGCCGAACGGATCGCGGACGACTGGGACCGGGAAGCCGCCGAATGGTCGAAAACCCGGGAAGCTTATTTGATCTACGAGTAATTGGCAAAGGAGAATCTGAGATGACGTCAATCGTCTACCGTTATTACGAGTCCGGCGACGAAGCGGCTATCGTCAAGCTATGGAACGAATGTTTGCGCCACGATCCGGTAACGCCGCTGAGGTTCCGCAATATGGTGCTGCTCGACGGCAACTTTGACCCGGAAGGACTGCGCCTGGCGTTTGAAGGAAAGCAGCTTGTAGGGGCAGTGTACAGCTTGCGCAGATTGCTGCCGATGATCGGAACGGAACTGGAGCCGGACAACGGATGGATCACGTTTTTCTTCGTAGCCCCCGAGATGCGCCGTCAAGGCGTCGGAACCCGGCTCATGCAGGATGCATTCGAATTTTTGGCGGCGCGGGGCTGCAAGCAGGTGTTTTTCTCGTCGTATGCTCCGAACTATTTCGTACCGGGCGTCGATGAAGAGAGCTATCCGGAAGGGTATGCGTTTTTGACGGCACAAGGCTTTGCCCGCTTGTACTCGCCGGTTGCGATGGATTATTCGCTCGTCCGTTATGCGTATCCGCAAGAGGTGAAGGCGCTCAAGCGCGAAAGAGAACGGGAGGGCTACGAGTTTGGTTTGGCCCAGGACCGGGATCTGATCGAAGTGATCAAGCTGGCTGCGGATGTGTTTAACCCCGATTGGGGCCGGGCGATCCGTGAAGGGCTGCTGCGGGGACTGCCGATGACCGCGATCCATGTCGTCCGGCATGAGGGAAAGCTGGTCGGGTTTTGTATGCACGGCGGCTACGAGGGCGTCCGCGAAAGATTTGGTCCGTTCGGCGTCGATCCGTCACAGCAGGGCAAAGGGCTCGGCAAAATACTGCTGCACGACTGCCTTGCCAACATGCGCGCACAAGGGCTGCACGGCGCCTGGTTTTTATGGACCGGGGAGGCGACGGCGGCCGGCCAGCTGTATATGAAGCTCGGCTTCGAGATTACGCGGCGGTTTCATGTGTGCAAGAAAATATTGTAGATCGATGAGCGAACGGACTTGGCTTGGCGTTATGCAGACATAAAGGAGAGATCAACCATGGCTGGAGAAGGTAAAAAACATATTCTGGCGATCAGCGCCCATGCCGGCGACCAGGAACTAACAGCCGGAGCGACGATTGCGAAATACACGCAGGAAGGCCATAAAGCGACGTTTCTGCATCTGACTCCCGGGGAGAAAGGGCATCCGCGGTTGACGCCCGACGAATATGCGAAGCAGAAAATCGAGGAAGCGTACAAATCGGCCGAAATTCTCGGCGCGGACGTCCGTTTCCTGCAATACAAAGATGCGGAAATTCCGGTCAACGACGAGATCAAATACGAGGTTGCGGACATCATCCGCGAGGTGAAGCCGGACATCATTATTACTCACTGGAAAAACAGCATCCATAAAGATCATGCCAATACGCACAAAATCGTCGAGGACGCGCATTTTTATGCCGCCTTGAAAACGATCGAGCGCGATCTGCCTTCCCACTATGCCGGCAAGCTGTATTTCTCGGAAAACTGGGAAGATATGCACGAGTTCGTGCCCGAGGTGTTCGTGGACATTCCGGAGGATGCGTTCGAGACGTGGATTAAAGCGCTCAGTGTGTACGCTTTTGCGAGGGGAGAGACTTACGGCTTCCCGTATATCGATTATTATAAATCGCTGACGGTCGTTCGCGGAGCGCCGGTTTATTTCAAAAGGGCGCAAGGGTTTATGGTGCCGCGGGGCGCCTTGAACCAGCGGCTCCAGTGGTTTTGAACAGACGGAGATTGACTGAGGTATCGGGATAACGGGAGCCCTTGGCACTGTCGGTGACGGTGTCGGGGGCTTCTTTTGCGTATCGGCGAAAAAAAACGAAAGTTTCGCTCCTGTCGATCATATGTTACTTTGTGCCGTAAAATGCGAGGGGTCCGAGGACGTGCGGTGCGAATTCGATCGAACATGGAGGTATGGTGTCATGCCCACAAGTTCAGAGTTGCGTGCGGCGGGAAGAAGAAGCTTGACCGGTTATTGGTGGAATGCGGTTGGTCTGACCTTGATTTACTCGCTCATTCTCGGGCTCGTCGGTTCGATTCCGGGGATCGGATGGATCGGGGTTCTGCTGCTGGGCGGTCCGTTAACTTTTGCGATGTACGTTTTCTTCCTCAGGCTGCATAGGGGAGAACGTCCGCTAATCGGCTCGTTGTTCGACGGCTTCAGCCGGTATGCGCCGACCATGGCTCTTTATTTGCTGATGTATGTATTGATTATTTTGTGGTCGCTTCTGCTGGTCGTGCCGGGCATTATCGCTGCTCTCCGTTATTCGCAGGCTTATTTCATCATGCAGGACGATGCGACGATCGGTCCGCAGGACGCGATTGAGCGAAGCAAAGAAATGATGTACGGGCATAAGTGGCGATTGTTCGTTCTGTATGTGTCCTTTATTGGCTGGGCGCTTCTGAGCGCCATTACATTCGGCATCGGCTCGTTGTGGCTGGTTCCTTATATGCTGGCGAGTCAGGCGGCTTTTTACGAGGATTTGAAGAGCCGGTCCAGCTAGCGGAAGCTCGGTCTGTCTTGACACATTGCTGAATCTATGGTATTTTCAGGAAGGAATCGATTGAAATGAGCGGAAGCACCGCCATTATGCACATCTGAAGAGATGCGCGTAGTGGCGGTTTTTTATTGTGGAAATATGTGGACGAGAATAAATATTTTATGTGATACTACTGCTGATGGATGACTTTGGACCTATGCTGCCGATAAAGGGGAGATTGATGATGAATAAACATTGGATAACTTTGAGCGCTTTGTTGTTAATTGTTACGGCCTGCGATTCGACGACCACGAGTGCAAGTGCCCATACGGGCTTGAAGGCCGAGCCTGCTGCGGCGGCGTCTTCTGGTGCTGCCAAAAACGTCGTGCTGATAGACATTAGCGGGCATTGGGGCGAGACGAGTATCCAGAAGGCGGTCAAGAAAGGGTATGTGGATGGATACGAGGATGCGACGTTCCGTGCGGAGAAAGAAGTATCGCGCGCAGAATTTATTAAGATGGTGCTTACGGCGATGGGACCGGATACGGCGGCAGCGGCCAAGCCGGCAGCTGATGTGAAGCAGGCCGGTACGGAGAAGGAATTGACCGTATCGGCGGGAGAGCCGGCCAATTGGTACGATTCGTATGTGCAGAAGGCGCAGGAGATCGGCATTCAGCGCAAGGAAGATTTCAAGGAAGGCGACATGAATACCTCTATGACCCGGCTGGAAATGGCCCGGATCGCCGTTCGCGCTACTGACCCGACCCTGCAAAAACCGGAAGTCCGGATCGACGATCGCTCAGTTATGTACAACGCAACGAAGAAGGGGCTCATTCAAGGTTTGGACGCGGGGGACCTGGCTCCGGACAACACCACGACACGGGCGCAGTCGGTCACGATCATCGAGCGGATTTTGACCGTGAACAGCGGCGGTACGCTGGAAGTGGATAAGTATGCGCTGGGGAATGCGGAGCTGGCGCTGAAGAAGACGAATATTTTTACGGTTATGCCGGAGTTTTTTGGCGGACAAATCTTCTTCCCATGGAACATGGACAATTTGACGATTGAAACGAGTGATGGGCTGTATAAAGGCGTTGTAACTCGTGTGGTTGCAGTAGACCTGGAAGATCCGAACGATCCAAATCGGGGGATCTTGGGGGACTTGAATGAGTTGGTTTGGCGGGCTAGTGGTAGGGATTATTACAATGTTGCTGATTATCCGGAAAGCTATCTTTTCGTAGTCGAGTCGCATACTGAGTTTAATAATGATGAATCGGAAACGTTCTATCGAAAAAGTACCAAAGGACTGGATTTCTCGTTATACGGCATTTTAAGTCCAGACGGAAACAGTTTTCGTAAAGGTATATTAAACTCGTTTGCTAGCGTCCATCATACAAATGATAGGCAGAGTTCAATTGGTGCCGTAATTTTGCCAAAACACGGATTACAAACAGATGGGGGGATTACTCTACGGTTGAGAGTTACTTCTCACCCTTCGGCTGGAGCAAATTTCAAAGATGTATTTCGAGTTATTACACCAGCCGTAATCGAATAGGAGGGGTTTAAATGCCCTCATCTTTAAATAAACGGATCGTCTATCTATGTCTGATTCTCATGATTGGTAGCCTTCTACCGCTTGACCTCATTATTCCGGAATTGCGCTCATTACCCAGACAAGTACAAGCGGCAGGGGATACAACAGAAGTAGCCATTCTAAACTATAACGGTACAGCTCACTGGGAAGGGTATTCAAAAGAACGAACACTTAATCCAATAACTCAAATCGAATTCAGACAAGGGAAGAAAATTAAAAATGCGTTATTCGTAGATGGAGACGGATCGACCAAACCTATACCGCAGGCCATCGGACAAGCAAGTTGGTCAGGTAGCATCAGTACGACAGGCCGAGAGATTAAAGTTGAATCTATTCAAAATTCTGAGACGCATACCTTTTTTGCTTGGTACCGGTACAGCTACACGAATTCCAAAAAAGGATGGTATGCGAACAAAGAAGATATGTACGGCAATATTGAGCAGGTGTATTGCGAAGGAGGACAGCAAGTAACTTACGGCGGGGTACCGATGTACGAGTTTCCTTCTTGTACAGAGGATTTGGAATTTCCCGCCAATCGTACACAAGCTTTTTATGATAGCTCTGGGAAATATTACGATGATAATTACTTAACGGTAACTAGTTTTAATAATCCGAAGGTGACCAGGAATGTTGGAATTGAAGGTCCAGAAGGTACTACAGGGATATCTGAAGATGAAACTACTGCTAACCCGGTCAGTAACGCGAGGCTAGTCCAAAAGGACCCAAGCAGTGTAAATAGCTTCTATATCCAATATTCACAGTCATTCTTAGATTATCCTAACGATGGAACACCGCCACCCAGCAGCGCCATCAAAAACCCTGGCGCCCTTGGAGCCAGGATGATGGCCTACTTTACAGCCTTTACCTTCGACCTGGAGGGCCGAACATATCAGCATCCAACCTACATCACCGTCACCTACGAGGACAACGTCCTCCCGGAGCCGGATATTGCGGATATTAAGGTTACTGCTGCACAGAGCTGTATCTTGGTCGGCGTCAATATGAGCTTTTACGTCAGTTTGACGAACCATGGAGCGCCTTACTCCGGGTCGTTTAATGCTAAGGTAAGCGTGGACGGCACCGTCATCAAGACGATTCCGTTTAGCGGCATCGCGAACGGGGAAGTCAAGAAGGACGAATTTCTGTACAAGTTCACAGCAGCCGGATCGAAAACGTTCACCGTAACAGTCGATACGCTGCCCGGGGAGATAAATACCGGGAACAACTCCAAGACGTTCTCCTTCGAGGGGAAGGTGTCCTGCAGTGACCCCGGTCCCGATCCGGAGCCCAATGATGGTCCGGAAGTGATTACAGGCGACTTTATGTTTGTATACCCGTCTCCGGTCGAGTACGGAAAAAGCCAAGTATACCGGCCGCTGGACGTATCGGTGAAAGGGAAGAAAGACGGAAACGTGTGTACGCTGGCTCAATTGCTTTGGACCTCGACTCAAGGGAGCAAGGTCCATACGGAAGATGCAGGGTCTAACATTTATTCGGGGGGGATCAGCGGACCGCCATACCCGGCTGGCATCGGGGGTGGAATCGTAAATGTTACGATGAAGATAACGTCATCTTGCGGCTCGACCAAGGTTGTGACCAAGACGTTCGAAATCGTCGTACCTTCCGGGAACAGTCCACCGGTGTTCTTCCCAGGCTGGTTTGCAGGCGGCAACAGCTTTGCTTTTCCTTCGATCAGCCAGGTTGTAGTCGGCAGTTATGTCGATCTCGGCATCATCCATAATCCGATGGACGATCCGCCTACTCCTTACGATCCGGAAGGCGACGGCATTATCTACTACTTCGATTTCAAAAACACGACCAGCGCTTGGCTGAAACAGCTGTACGAAGATCGGGGGTTTTGGTCGTACGACGAGCATTTCCGGATGCTGAAAGCGGACGTACTCGGGTCCCACTCCATCAACGTTTGCGCTCAGGACGTTCGCGGCGCGGACGCCGGATGCAAAACGACTACACTGAATGTCGTTCCTCCGGAACCGATCCCGGTCATTACAGGAGGGGATAACGCCGTCGAAGGCCGTCCGATTCCGGTCCCGTTCAGCTGCGCGAACAGTTATACGCCATTTGGTGAGATAACAAGCTGTATTTGGGGTGGAGACAAGCGTACGATGTATCCGGAATCCGGCTATTACACGGTATACCTGGACGTCTTCAATAGCGCGGGGCTCAAAAACTTGCCGGAGCATCAAGCGTCGAAGACGATTTATGTCAGACCCGACTTGCCGCCTTTTCCGGACTTGGATAACCCCGGCATCGGCATTCGAAATGTCGCTCTCCATTTTAGAGAGAAGTCGTACAGCCCGGATGACGATCCGATGTTCATCTCCAAAGTGAGTTTGATGTACGACAGCAACAATGACGGTTCTTTTAGCGACGAGGCGATCGAGCCGGTCGAGCTGGATACCGGTCGAAAGTTTAGCTTCACACCGACGAAGGTCGGGAAGTATGCGATCCGGATATTTGCCCAAGAGTCAGTAGGGTACAAAAAGTCGGCGACGAAAGACTTTTACTTTGAAGTGATCAATGAAGCGCCTGAAGCGCCGTTCTATGTCAAAGGATCGGACTTCCAACCGCCGCAGGTTGAATCCAAAGCGTTTAGTCCGGAGACGCTTCTAAACGATCCGAATTGGACCGCCTCTTCGATCTCGATAGCCGCAAAACCGAAGGAATACAATATCAACAGCAGCGAGAACGCGCTGGAAGTGCCGGGCACACCGATTTCGCAAGGGTTAGCTCCAACCAATAGCAATGTCACAAGCAAAGTACTGACCTGGGGTTGCGGAGATTCCCTTTACGGGAACTGTTGGGGCCTTGGCTCCATGTTGAAGCCGTATGTATTTACCGGTTCCAATGCGAACGGCTGGCTGAACCTGAACAGCACGGCATCGACCATCTCCAGAACACAGGCCATGCAAAATCATAGTTCGGAAAGTATATGGCCCAACAGCTACGTCGTGACCCCCAATTTTGAAACTGGCCGGGTGATGTTCCGTTCCAACAATCGATGTACCTGTAATACGTACGGCTACTATTATCACACCTATGTATTTAACATTTCGGACGTCGAGAACGCAGCCTTCCGGGCACAAGGAGGAGGGACACCGGCAATACCGACACCGCTGTACTTTAGAGAATATTTCGTATCGTTTAACACGCCGAATTACGATAAAGTGCTGCCACCGGACCCGCCAACAAATATTTGGACCTATCCGGCAGCCAAGCCGATGTATGAGATTGGCCCTGTATCACGAATGGAAGGGCTGCCGATCGTGACGGACCAAGTCGTTCAGCGTGTGAAGTCTTATGCCAATAGCCGTAGTTACGGCACAGACTACAAGGGAAATCCGTATGTGTATGCTTGTTATTTAGACAATGACAATAACACGAATTGGCAGTTTCCCTACGCTTGCGATTTACAAAAGAAAGACCAGAACGGCAATCTGCTCTGGACCATACCGAAAATAAGACGGCTGTATCGGCATGATGCGCAAATTCAGAACGGAGCGGTCGAGTATGTGACTGCCGATAACAATAAAGCAATCATAACGGTTCCAGGCACCTACGGAGGCGAATACTCCAAAGTATTTGATAATAACACAGGAGCTTTACTCTACGAGTTCCCGCAGGCCGGTTACGGCTCGGCCAGTCAATTTGTAACCGTACATGACAAAATTATTTATTGGAGCACCACAATTAAAAGCTCAGATGACGATGTTGTCAACTACTACAATTACATGAACATTTTAGATCTGAACACCTTTTCTACCGTCTCGGTGTTGGCCGGAGAGTCGCGCTATTACAATGAAGATGCCTATTTCATATATGGCGGCCTCATGCTACCAGCAACCGTAACGGCGGACGGCAAGATTTTATTTACCAACCATATCGGCCTTCAAGTGTACGATCTGAACGGAAACAAGCTTACGGAATACACGAAACCAAGCATTATATATGGATTCACAGATCGCGCCCCACTGGTTATGGAAGACGGAACGGTCGTAATCGAATTCCGGTATGATTCCGGTTCGACCTTCTGGGCCTGGGTGGTTAAAACAGATGTCGATCCACATATAGCAGATTTGTACAATTTCGGCCAGTTGAGCAATCCGAATGAAACGCTGGATAATGGCGAAGTAGCAGCAGGCTTTAAACTCAATCACGAGAACTTTGCAAATACGGTTTCCTTCGGAGTAGCGGCCCGGATGGTCGATCACCGGAACATGTACAGACTGGAGGTAACGGACGAGAAATCCAAAATCGTTAAAATTGTAGACGGCGTGAAAACGACGCTGCAGGAAGTCTCTTATCCGATTAGTAAAGGTAACTATTACGATGTGAAGCTGAAACTCAGCGGGGACCGTCTAAAAGGGTATGTTGGCGGCGTGCCTCTCCTGGATGTTACGGATTCGACGTTTTCCTCCGGGATGATGGGGCCGTATTCGGAAGTAACGCATGTTTTGATCAAAGGCTTCCATTACACGAAGTACATCGGCAACGAAGGCAGCACGAAGAACACGGCCATTGTAGGGACTCCGGTGGAATATGTGATCAGCTATTCCGACCTGGAGAACGATCCGGCCATAACCGACTGGAGCCGGTGGACGTTTGATCATGTGGAGCCGAACAAGTTTTTGGATGTCGGCGACGGCTACTCCGGGCTATCCGCGTTTCACGGTCAAATGGTAACATCGCCGCATCTGATCATGGATAAAGTCGGTCGGTACAAAGTTTCCTATCAGGTTCCCGACGATCCGTCACCTGCCGGATACGAGTATCCGAACGGGACGTTCGGCAGCTATCGCAAATATTCCGATCTACAGACGGAATACGTCATCATCCACCGACGACCGATCGCCGTCTTCACCGTCGCGCAAAACCCGGATTACACGATAGCGTGGACCGATACGAGCTATGACCCGGACCGCTGGCTGGCGCCGTGGCACTATTCGATAGAAGCGACCGGGATCGACTATGCGGCCACCCGAGGCGTGATCGAGCGACGATACAGCTACACCGACCCGGACGGCATTACCCAGTTCGGGAAGCTGACAAGGCCGCAGAAGAAAGGAACATACACCGTACGGCTAGCCGTCAAGGACGAATACGGGGCATGGAGCGACTGGGCCGAGCAAATGATCAACGTATCGCAGCCGGTGCCGAACACCCCGCCGACCGTGTTGCTTACGTTCCCAAGCGGCAGCCAAGCAAGTCCATCTTACGTGAATACGCTTCTGCCGACTCTGACCTGGAACCAGTACGACATCGATCCGGATACGACGTTCGCCGCGTTCCACTTGATTGTCCGGGACGAGTGGGGGAACGTGATCCGCGATACCGGCATCAAGCCGCAAGGGACAACCTCCAATACGGCACAGTGGACGATGGATACGAGCCTGGCGATGGGACAGAAGTACCAGGTTCAGGTAAGGGTGAGCGACGGCAACGATTGGTCGGACTGGTCGAACATTGGATGGCTTGTAACAAATCGGCCGCCTGAGGCTGCGATGACGCATCCGTCCGGATCGCAAGCTCAGCCGACGGTCGTGAGCACGATACGGCCGGTGTTCCAGTGGTCCCAGACGGACCCTGATCCGGGCACCACGTTCCACTATTTCGAGCTGGAAGTATGGAACGAGGCTAACGATACACGCCTCCTGACTTCGGGACAGCACTGGCAAGGTTCCACTCTATCGGCGGGAACATGGACCGCTGGCAGCGATCTGCCGGCCGGACAGAAGCTTCGCGTACGTGTCAGGGTTCATGACGGCTACGTCTGGTCCGGATGGTCCGCGGATACTTGGCTGTATGTGAATCGGGCACCGGTCCCGGATTTTGACTGGAGCCCGAAGCCGATATGGGAAGGGGATACCGTTTATTTGAAAAATCTGTCTTCCGATCCCGATGGCGATGTACTGACTTCCCGCTGGGATATTGAAACGCCGGTCGGAGACAGGTTCGTACTGATCTCGACGGACGCCTTGTTCATCTTCTCGGTACCGGGTGTTTACACCGTCACACTGACCGTTAGCGACGGTTATGAGACTGTCAGCACAACCAAAACGCCGGTTGCCGCGCCGCTGACGATCTTGTCCGATGTCAGCCATACGCCGCAGTGGCGCGACATTCATGAAGTGAAAGGCCACAATACGACAGCCGCTCCCAAAGACTTTTATTCCGGCGAAGTGTTCGTCGTTCAGACTGAAAGCTCCCCGGCGCCCGTGGCCGAAGCGGTTGCCTGGATCGATACGGTGGGGAAGGACGGCGGCCGCCTTTTTGTCAGCGAAGTACTTATTGTGGAGGACGGGTCAAGCACGCGATTCTCCGGACGGCTTTTCGATGAGAGATGGATGTCGGTGACGCAAGGCTTCCCCGAAGCTGAACAGATCGTCCATTTCCGAATTCGTTACCAGAACGGCGTCGTCAAAACGGAGGACATCCCGCTCCGAATCATCGGCAATATCCAGGAAGCGGTCCAGGTCCACCGGAGACAATAATACCAAACGATAACACCAAACGGCCTGATCCCGCGAATGCTTCGCGAGTTCAGGCCGTTTGTCAGTCTTTTAGTTAACAGATGATAGTTCGCCGGACCAGAAGCAGGGAGGCTTCGAACCGGGGGGGCGTTTCTTTACGAGGGACTGCCTACTTCCCCAGCCATCCCTGCTCCTGTTACGCTCATAGCTCCGTACGGTCCATAGGTGATTGCCCGGCGGGACCCAATGTCAGTTCCCGGAACTGCTCCTTCCACGGCGACAGAGCGGGCAGCCCGTCCAACGTTTCTGCGGCCTTTTGCATAAACAGCGACTGGATTACCTCGGTATACTCGGCGCATCCCGATTCGGCAATATACGCCATGCATGCTCCCTTATGCTGCAAAAACTGCTCCCGGGTCATCGCGCCCGAGTAATAGTCCTGGATCGGGGCGAACCTGCCTTCCGTATCGTCCCCGAGCAAGTACAAGATCGGCAGCGTCTTTTTTCGGTGCAGCAGGTCGTTTTTCAGATCGTAACGCAAGACATCCCGCAAATCATTGGACAGCTGATACACAACCCCGACGTAACCGGCCAGCAGCTCCATCTGCTCGGCGACGTCGTCGCCCGCGGGCGTTGCCCCGTAACCCATGTAATAGGCGAGCTTCAGCAGCATACACGATTTGTGCTGCACGACGGAGATGTAATCCTGTTCGGTTTGCATATCGTTCGTTAAGTCGCGATACTGTCCGTTTATCGCATGCATGACGATTTGGCTAATCTCACCGGGCTCGGGAAACCGCTCCTCCGGATACTCCGCCTGCAATCGGCCCAACTCGGCGATCGCTCCCATCAGCAGACCCATCACTGCATTCAGCGCCAGCTCGGGCGGGCATTTCATCCAGCTTCTGTCCATATTGTCGCGGTCCTGCAAATCGTCGGCGATATCCAGCGCGAGCACGAGCAGTTCCGTCAAAGCCGCCAGTCGGTCGATATGGGGCGAACGTCCGCCATACATGAAGTGGGCAAGCCGTGTCGATTGTCCCCAGCGCGACGTTTCCCCCGCCTTGTCGGAGGCGAACGATTTCAGCAAGGCGTTGAAATCCGCTACCGGTACGAGCCGGTCGATCGTTTGCTCGATTTCGTTCAACAGGGCAGCCTGCATCGGTTAGGGCTCCTCCGGAAGATCGGCGTACATCGGACTCCGCACAAATTTCTCGATCGCCTGAATGCGGGTGGAGACGCCGAACTTGTCGTATATTTTTTTGAGATAATTGTCTACCGACCGTTTGCTGACATGGATCTGATCGGCGATCTGTTCATGGGTAACGCCTTTGACCAGCAACGACATAATTTGCAGCTCGTCGGCGGACAAGACGACCGTTTCCGTCTCGGCGGGGCGGGGCACCCGGTTCGTTACCCGCATCTGCTGATACAGCGGGAGCGGGATCATCGTATGGTTGTCGAGAATGCAGCGGACGAGGTTCTGGATCGTCGTCTCCCCGGACTCTTTCGAAATGATGCCGCTGACCCCGATCTCGAGCAAGTGGTTGTACAAGTCGGCAACATCGATCCCGGTAAAAATGACGATGTGCGTTTGCGGGTAGCGCCGCTTCACTTTCTCGGCGACCAGACTGCCGTACTGGTCCGGCATATGGTAATCGAGAAACAGCAGCTCCGGCTGATGCTCCTCGACCAGCTCCAGACATTGTTGTCCGTTCGACGCAACTCCTACGACGGTGATGCCTTCCACCTGCTCCAAAATCAGTTTCGTCGCCCGGGCTACAACGGGATGATCGTCTACGACTATCGTCCTGACGGTTCGTTTCATGCAGTCTTTCCCCCTTTCATCGGAAACGAAATACGGATACTGACTCCTTCCCCTTGATGAGCGTCCAGCTCCAGCTGGCCGTTCAGATGAAGAACGCGGCTGCGAAGCTGTTCGATCCCGACTCCGGACGTGCCGATATCCGGCGCCGTCATCTCTTCCGGGTCGAAGCCGACGCCGTCATCCTGGTAATGCAGAACGACTTGTCCGCTTATCGTGGTGAGCCGAAGCGAGATAAAGGAAGCTTCTGAATGCTTCTTCGCGTTATTGATTAATTCCTGCACGATTCGGAAAATATGGCGTTTCGTTTCCAGATCGCGTCGTTCGACCGCAAGCGCGCCGGAGGCGTCGAAGCGGATCTGGAACGGGCTGCTGAACGATTCCCGTTCGATAATTTTTTCGATCGTCCGGACGAGCCCGATTTCCTGCAGCAGGTACGGGTTAAGATCGAAGCAGCTTTGACGCAGGTTCACATTGATGATTTCGATATAATCGACGAGACCGTTAATCGTCTCCTTGGCGTCGGCCGGAAGTCCCGGCCGTTCCCCAAGCGCCGTCAGCTTGCGCTTCAAGAAGAACAAGTCCTGCATTGTCGTATCGTGCAGATCGGAGGCAATTCGCACCCGCTCCTGTTCCTGCAGCTCGAAGGTCAGTTTGCGGAACCAGTTGAAGTCGTACGCCTCTTGTTCGTTCGGCAGCTGGGAGGCGAGCCGGTTCAGCTTCACGGTCAGCTTGCGGATCAAGTAGATGTTCTCCAGACTGACGGCCAAATACGAGATAATGAGACCCAGCCATTGCACTTCCTCCAGACCGAGCTTGGTATTCGACTTTTTCTGGGTCATGATCAGGTAACTCGTATATTCCTCGTGCCGGTTGATTTCGAATTTCATCAGGTTCGGGTGTTCCGATGACGGTTCGCTGGCTACTACTTTCTCGACTTCCTCCTGATTGATGTCTCCTTCGCGGATCATTTCGATACTGTCGCGATGCCGGAACACGATGGCGCCTCCGTACACCTGCAGCGTATTCACGATATCGCTCAGAAAGAGATCCTTCAGATCGCGGAAGCTGGATATGGACGTCAGGTCTTTCGATATTTTTTTGAGCGCTTCCTGCAAGTAATGTTTACGCGGAAACATCACCCGCTCCAGGCGCGTGTACATGTTCTCGACGGAATATAAAACGAAAGTTAATATAACCAAGACAACGATAAAGGAGAAGAAAAAATATTTAAGGTTAATATAGTCTTGGAAAATCAAGGCGTTGACCAGTACGATAGCTCCGCTCGGCAGCAGCGCGACAATAACGGTGAACAAAAGCCGGCGAAGCACGATATCGATGTCGTATAATTGCTTGGTTAACAACAGATAGGCGAACGAAAGCGGGAAAAAAAGCACAAACCATCCCATATACAGCGAGCTGACCCACTCTACGTTATACAACACAAGCGGGAGAAAGGATAAAGTGACGATCGGAATGAAAGAGATGATCAGTGCAACCCAGACTACTTTTATAATGGTGGATAAATAGGAATTGCTCTTATAATTTTTGATATATAACCCGGCTAGCACGGCGAAACTTAACGAAATCGAAAGGATAAACATAATAATATTGATCATGGACGTGATGCGTGTCATATAAAACGCTGCGAAGCTTTCGAAAAAAAAGGTGCACCGGAACAGAAAATTGACGGCAACCGATATGTATAAATATTTCAAGTATCCTCGCGGCAAATCCTGATTGCCTTTTTCTTTAAAAAACTCGATTAAGAAATGCAAGAAAACGATCGGTAATAATACGAGAAACGTATTGATTAAGTTTTTGCCAAGCGCGTCTCCGCGTATAGAGGCCCCAAGACTCATAAAAGTGATCCCGATACAGACGAAAACAAGAGCAAGAAGAGTAGCGGATTTGGAAAATTTGATCCGGGAATTAATGAACAGCGCAATGGTAAAGCAGACGATTTCGGCTATGAAGGGCAGCAGCGAATAGGAAAGCGAGTTCGAGACGCCTTCCGTAGTAACGGTGAGCTGTTGATGGTTCCGTTCGATTATAATTTCATCGACCTGTTCAATCGAGCCCCACTTTTTGATAGGAGGATGTTCGGAGGGAGGAACTCCGTCTACCGAAACGATCGTATCTCCGATTCGGATGTCCAGATGCTGGGATACGCTTTCCGGATCGAGACTTTCTACCACCCATTCACTGCCAGGATTTTTAGCCAAATTAATCCCTATATACGGGTAGCGGAAGGTCAGGTAGGCAAACCAGATTTGAATGCCGATGAGAGCGAGGATGATAATCGGCAGTTTTCGACCCCTCAAAAAAAAAATCATATAATCACCTACAATTTGGTATTTGAACTTCCATAATTTTCTGGTACTATTGGATTAGTAACGGATTATAAAAATAAGGAGGAATTCCTAAGTATGCAAACTTTAACTTGGTCCCCGCAACTGCAACTGACTGTTAGAAACTCGAAAAAAGAAAGCGTTACCGAAAACAAAATGTTGTCGCCGTCCGAGAATGCAGCTGTCCGTACTGTGCTGGGTAAAGAAGGACTCAAGGCCAAAGTCCAACAATTGTGGTGGTCCTAAGAGGTGCTATTATTTTAACAAAAATAAGAGAGGTTGTATATTTTCATATACAGTCTCTCTTTTTTTGCACATATTTTGTCAGTGCCGCGCTCTATCGATTTCGCTTCTCTATGAAACTCTGCTAACTTCCGCCGTTTACCGGCAACCCCCATTCTTATTCAGACTCGCCGTCCAGGTCGGGCAGTTGCATCACGTAGTGATCCGACAGCCGGAGCAGCATCAGCGCCCGCTCGTATTCGTCCTCCGTCGCGGAAGGGTCCGGCAAGCCGATCTTCGCGAACGGATACAGGCTGCCGTCGTCATAACCGCTTCCCGGAATAAAGATCGTCTCTTCGTTCATAAACGAACCGGAGGGCAAATAATACCGCTGCGGCAGCAGATTGCCGGTTTGATTCAGCAGATCCTGGCCGAAGTAAATCTGGTCCTGCAGAGGAATGCCCGTCAAGCTCGCGATCGTCGGCAGCAGGTCGACTTGTCCCCCGAGCTTATCGAGCACAGCCGGCTGGGTGATTCCCGGAGCGGCGACGACGAGCGGGATGTTTAGCATATCCGGATACGTATATTCGCGTCCGAGCAGGCCGTTCATCAGCTCTTTTTCCCCTCGCGTCAGCATGTACACCGGCAGTCCGAGATGGTCCCCGTATACGACGATCAGACTGTTCTCCCAGATGCCGCTCGACTGCAACTTGTCGATAAAACGGCCGAGCGCCGCATCCGCATAATGCTGCGCCAAAATGTAGTTGCCCACGAACGTGTCCTTGTAGACGTCGGGAAGAGGGAACTTGCGCTTGTCCGGAGGGATCGTATACGGATGATGGGCGGTCATCGAGATAACCTGGGCGTAAAACGGCTTATCCTCCTCTTCCTGAATCCGTGCAAGCTCCTGGGCTGTTTTGTCATACAACACATCGTCGGAGGAACCGAAGAAAACCGGATCGTCTTCTCCGAAAAAAGCTCTGTCGTAATAACGGTCGAACCCGAGAGAACGGTATAGTTCGCGTCGGTTCCAAAAGCTGGCGTCGTTCGTATGGAACGTCAGCGAGCTGTACCCATGCTGCTTCATCAGCTTCGGCAAGCTCGGCAGCTCTTTGCCGGCATACCGCTGTGTCGCAGCCTCCTGAGGCGGGATGTAAAGGGACGTATTCACGACGAATTCGGCGTCGGACGTATTGCCGGGACCTACCTGCTGATAAAAGTTGGAGAAATAGAGATGCTCCCGGGCCAGCCCGTTCAGGACAGGCGTAACCTCCGTGCCGCCGACCTGCAGTCCGATCAGAAAGTTCTGGAACGACTCGAGCTGAATTACGATGACGTTCCGTTGCGAAGCGGCTCCGGCATATTCCGGCGCCTCCGGGACTAGAGTCCGCTTGAGGGCGTCGATATCGGCTTGTACGACAGGGGGGCCCGAGGCGGCCTGCCGCTCTTGTTTCGTGAGCAGCGTGTAAGCTTCGTAGCCGAGAATGCCCATTTCTTCGGCTTGTTTGAATTCGCTCATGCTTGCCCGGTTCGGCATGATATTGAATAAACAGATTGCCAGCGATAAGGCGAACAAAAACGTAGCCGCTTTGCGGTTATGGACGAGCGCGAACAGCTGCAAGTGCGGGTTCCGTTTTTTGCTGCGGATCAGCAGCATGCTGATGACGATGATGTCGAGAAAAATAAACAAATAGTAAGGATGCATCAGCGAGAACACGCTGCTTTTGACGGCCGTCACTTGGCCTAGCATTTTCAAGGCATGATAGGTGACGATGACACCGTAATACTTGTAGTACATGATAACGGCAAAAAAGACGGCTGTAAGCGTAACATTTACGGTCATATACCAGGCGAGCTTCCGCTTGGTCGCCAACATCTCGATTAAACCGAACAGCATCCAGACGAACGGGATTTCGGTCAGCAGCGGCGCCCACGACCAGCTGCCCTCGGAGATGACCAGCCAGGTGAGACCGCTTTTGAGCAGCATAATTAAGGAGAAAAAGAGAAAGGGCTTCATCCGCTTCGTCAACTTTCCAGCCTCCCGTGCTTTAGTCCGATTCCTATAAATCTCGTTAAAAATATTATTATGCAACGGCGGAGCGAGGAAGTCAAAAACTGGAACGAAAAGGAAAACCCAACGGCTTAAATTCGACAATATCCCGGTATAACAATCGGTGAAACGGCTTCCGGAAAGCGGAAACAAGCCGCCTTGCGTCCGAGTGCAAATCGATTTGCATTCAAATGCAACAAATTTGCGCTGAATCCCGGGCCGATTCCGGATAACATAGAAAGTGTATAAATATGGAAGTGTCGTCGGTGTCGATACTCGCCGCGGACTTACATCCTGGGAGGGGACGAGAGATGAAGGTGAATCAAGGAGACGAACGTTTCTTTGCTTTGGCGATTCAAACCGTGCTTCACAGCAACAAGCACCGCCTCTATTTACTGACCGATACTGGGGAATGCGATTCCTTTCTCCGCGAAATGTCCGACGAGATTTTACATAGAGCACAAGCATTCAAGCGGATTACCGAAACGGCGGTTCGCGAGTTGGATCACGACGGCTTTTACAGGGAGGGAGTCGTGTGAAGAGACTGCGGGATGACATTCTGGTCGACTGTTACGTCAAGTCGGTGGAGTGGCAGCTTGAGCAGGACTTCATCGATATCTTGCGCCAGGAGATGGAGAAGCGCAATCTGAAGGTGCCCGACTGCAGCTCTGTGCTGGCGGTTCCGGCAGCTTCAGGGTACAGCCGGCTGCAATCGTCGTAGCGATTTTGTTAAACTGCAGCAAAGTGAAACATGGTTTTCCATAGCAAAGCCCGGTCCGCAACGGACTCGGGCTTTTTTTGAACGAAATACAACAGCAGAGCAGGGGCTCCGTAGAAGGAACCAAAGACTCGTCTTTGTCAGAGCCGGCGTGTTTGTGCGTTCCCGTGTGCATATGTTATGGCGAAGGCGAACACAACCCGCCCACTAATATCTTCTGATGAGACTGTCGATTAAATGTGAAGAAGTGTTATCTGGCCGTTCCAAGTGAAAAGTTGCCTTCTTCTGCTCAGACAGGTTGTCCGGAATCCCTTTATTTTGATGGAATTTAAGGTTTGGGATTCCAGACAAAACTCGCCAGAAGGCAATCCTTCACTTTCCACTCGGTTGTTCATAATGAATCGACAGTCTCTCTGATTACCTTTAAGTCGAACGGTGTTACCCTCATAACCTCATCCACGAACGAACGGCCGGAGCCAAGCCAAGGCGCCCATTTCCTCCCACACATTCGCGAGGCTCTATACGTCAAAAAACCGTCAGGTGACTTACCTCTGACGGTGCTTTTCATAAATCCGGTTTGAACCGGTTCAAACCACGTTTCACTTATACGCGGAGCAAGCTGCGGCATTTGTCCGAATCGAGAAGGTTGCCGACGTAAAACGCGCCGAATTCGCCGAAACGGGCGCTTGCTTCGTCGAAGCGCATCTCGTATACGAGCTTTTTGAACGTAAGCGGATCGTCGGAGAACAGCGTCACGCCCCACTCCCAGTCGTCCAGACCTACGGAGCCGGTGATGATCTGCTTGACCCGTCCCGCATAGCTGCGGCCGATCATGCCATGGCTGCGCATAAAGCCGCGGCGTTCTTCCATGCTGAGCATATACCAGTTGTCGTCGCCGGAGCGGCGCTTGTTCATCGGATAGAAGCAAATATGTTTCGCTTTCGGCAAAATCGGCTTCAGACGAGCCATAATTTCCGGGTCCTGCATCGGATCGGTGCCCGGCTTCGCCATATAGCTGCTAAGCTCAACGACGGAGACGTACGAATAAACGGGAATCGTATATTGGGCGAAAGTCGTCTTGTTGAACGCCGTCTCAAGCTCGTTTAGCTCGTCGAGCGTTTCCCGCAGATGCATGAAGACGATGTCCGCTTTTTGGCCTACTATCGTATAAAATGCCGTGCTGCCTGTCTTCTGCTGTTCGACTTCGTTCCACTGGGCAAGCAGCGTATGCAGCTCGTCCTCCGCTTTGGCGCGTTCTTCGGGGGACAGCCGTTTCCAGGCGTTCCAGTCGATCGCGCGGAAATCGTGCAGCGCATACCAGCCTTCCAGCGTTTGTACCGCTTCGCTCATAGGTGCAGCTCCTTTCGTTAATCCGTTCGGATTATCGGTTTACGCCATAATTGTAGCGAAACGGAGCCCAAAGGGCAAACGCTTCACAGAGTTGACACAAACCGTTCAGGACCGGCTGAACAGGGCGGTCTGTCAACAGCCGGTTCCCGTGACGGATTTCGCACAGTTGGCGGTTAAGCCTTTACTTCGCCGCTCATTTCAACTACAATTGACGTGAAAAACGGGAATCGAGCCCGGGAGGTACTTCGCATGATCGATATCATTCAGCTCGTTATCGCTATGGTGCTTGTGTTCGTGCTTATGTACGGCATCGGCTTCATCTTTAACATGCTGCTGAAAACTACGCATTTCCCCATCTACCTGTACACGCTGGCGGTCATCGGCATGCTCGTTTATTGGGCGTGGCACTCCGGTTCGCTGCTTTCGCATCTGGCCGAATTAAGGGGCGAATACTTGTTGTTTATTTGCGGGCTGCTCGGCGCGATTTTGAGCGGCAAGACGATCCAATTTTTGCGGCTGCGGGGATATAAAATGTTTTGATCGGGCTTCTCCGTCGGGAGAGGCTTTTTTTCTCGTTAATGACAAGCGGCGGCTCGACTCGGAGATCGGCCGGGACAGGCATGGAGAGGATAAGCGGCATGAAAAAAAATATAACGATGAAAGATATCGCCGATTATTTGGGCGTGGATCGTACGACGATTTCGAAAGCTTTGGCCGGGGCGCCCGGAGTTTCGCCGAAAACGATCGAGAAGGTGAGGCAGACTGCGGAACAGCTCGGCTACCGGAAAGACATTTTTGCAAGCGGTTTTAATACCGGTAAAAATGCGGTGCTCGGTCTGCTGCTCGCCGACATGACCCGGGGCATTTATGCCCCGCTCGTGGAGAGCTTTCAAAGAACGGCGCTTGGGCTTCACTACAGCACGATCCTGTTTTATTTGAACCGGAGCGAGGAAGAACTGGCCAATGCGGTCGAACTGCTCAAGCAGCAGCGGGTGTCCGGCGCCACGTTTATTTCCGCCGCGGCGCCGGCGACGCTGACGAAATATTTGACTGACTTTGCCGAGAACGGCTTGGCGGTAAATACGCTGGAGCGGAGCTTCGTCGAGCGCGATGCGGATTGCGTTGCGTTTAACCATGTCCGGGCGGGTTACGATTTGACGAATCATTTCATTGACCTCGGGCACCGGAACATCGCATTTATGACGTATCGGGACATCAGCGGCACGCCCCAAGGCCGGTTGAAAGGGTACATGGAAGCGATGCGCGGCGCGGGGCTGTCTCCCCGAGTTATCGCCGAAGACAATCCGGTCTCCCATCGGGCCGGGGACGAAGTGCGGATCGCGTACGAACGGCTGCATCAAGCGTGGGACCAGACGGACATGCCGACCGGATGGATCGGGGTCAACGACAATTTTGCCCTCGGTATCCTGCATGCCTTGAAGGATAAACGGATCGCCGTCCCCGGCGACATGTCGGTGGCGGGTTTCGACGATTTGAACGCGACGCTCGGCATTCCCCAACTGACGTCAATGCGCATGCCAATGGACCGGGCGGGAGAAGCGCTGGCCGGGCTGCTCGTCGAGCGGATCTCCGCTGCTACCCAGACGGCTTTCCAAGTAATGCTCGATTACGAGATAATCGTGAGAGGCTCTACCGCTCCTTACCCCCGCAGTTAACGAATGGGATCTGAATATACGGACAAATACGAGGAATGCCGAGCGATTCGGCATTTTTTGTTGTTTAACGGACGATGAGCCTTACTAAACGCTGGATCGAACGTACAACGGAATGTAAGCGGCCCCAAAATGGAATTGACAGGCGGAAAACGCCGGGGATATAATGAAATCGTAATTTCAACCGAGTGAAATATATGAAAACAGGAGGTAATTCTATGAAACGACGATGGTGTCTGGCCGCTTTATCCGTGATGATGCTCGGGGCGGCCGCCTGCGGTGCTCAGACGGGAACTGGCGCGGAGCCGGGCGATTCGCAGCCAAAAGGGGACGGCGGCCCTGAAAGCAAGCCGAAGCAGCCGATCGCGCTTTACATCCAAAATATTTACTCCGGCAGTCCGACCGCAGAAGAGTTTACAGACATGTACGGCCGGCTCATTCAACAAAAGTTTCCGCATATCGAGAGCATTCATTACTTCAGCAACGCTACCCGCCCTCTCGACCAGGTGCTGGTCAACAAAGATCGGATGGATATCGTCATTACTTCCCAAGCCACCTTCCAATCCGCATTCGTCGCCAATTCCCTGCATACCGATATCTCCGGCTATATCGCCCAAACGAAATACGACGTAAACCGGCTGGACGCTTCCTCGCTGAACCTGGTCAAGCAGCTGGGGGGAGGCAAGCTGTACGGACTGCCCGTTGATGCCGGAGGCACGTGGCTGATCTACAACAAAGATTTGTTCGACAAGTTCGGAGTGTCCTATCCGAGCGATTCCATGACGTGGGAGCAATTTGAAGATCTGGCGAAAAAGCTGAGCCGGACGGACGGAGGCGTAAAATATCACGGCGCTGCGCTGCCTCCGGTCAATTACCTGATCCGCAATCCGTACGGGCTGAACCATATCGACGCCGCCACCGGCAAAGCGAGCTTTCAAGATCCGGGGTGGTCCCGTTTCCTGAACCGGATCGCCGACCTGTACCGGATACCCGGGAACGAAAAGGACGCCCAGCAGCTCGGAACTTCCGGGGCGCTTAATCTGTTCCGTAAAGACAAAACGGCCGCGATGTACTCGCCGATCGTCAGCAACGACATTACCTTGGCCTTCGGCCTAGAAGACGTGAACTTCGATTTTACCCGGTTCCCTTCGATGAGCGACGCGCCGGGAGGCGTGCAGACGTACCCGAATATTTACGCATTGTCGGCTACAAGCCCTCACAAGGAAGACGCCTTTGACGTAATCGCCTACATGACATCCGAGGAAGTCCAACTGGCCAAGTCCAGACGCGGCGGGTTCGCTTCGTTGAACAACGACTCGATCCGGGCGGCGTTCGGTCAGGAGGCGCCGGCGTTTATCCGAGCGAAAAATCTGAAAGTGTTTGCCGAGCCGAACCGGTACGTCACCCCGACGTTTTTCTCGGAATATGTGAGCATTGCCAATACCGAATTAAATGCGGCATTAACAAGCGTTGTTACGGGTGGAACGGATATGAATACGGCGCTTCGCCAAGCGGCGGAGAGCGCGGACCGTAAAATCGAGCAGGCGAAGCAGGCAAAAAAATAAAGCGGCAGAAATAGGAATGAATACGGGTTGCCAAAACGGCACTACGGGCAGCCGAAAAGGAGAGAAGCGAACATGCATATCAAAGAGTACCTGCACCAAATGGCGTGGAAGGCGGACGAAAAAGCGCTGCCGTCCTTCGGATCGGCGGACGAATTCGAGGTGTGGCGGCGGCAAAGACAAAAGCGCTTTCACGAAATGCTCGGCATCGACGGTTACCTGGCCGAGGAACGGACGCCGCTGCGCGTCACCGTGACCGGGTCTGTCGACTGCGGGACGCACCGGATCGACAAGCTGCATTACCAAAGCTTGCCCGGCCTGTACGTCGCGGCCAATCTGTATGTGCCTGCCGGGCTGAAGGAGCCCGCTCCCGGCATCTTATATGTGTGCGGCCATAGCGCGACGCAAAAAATCCAGTATCAAGAGCACTCCCGCCGCTTCGCCCAGGAAGGCTTCGTGACGCTGGTCGTAGATACGATCCAGCATGGAGAAGTGCAAGGCATCCATCACGGCACGTATTCGCGCGGCATGTTCGATTGGGTGAGCCGGGGGTATTCGCCGTCGGCTGCGGAAGTGTGGAACGCGATCCGCGGGCTTGACGTATTAAGCGAACTTACAGAGGTGGACGCCGCCCGCCTGGGCATCACCGGACATTCCGGAGGCGGATCGATCAGCTGGTGGGCGATGTGTGCCGACGACCGGATCAAGGCGATGGCTTCGTCGTCGGGGACAGGCCATCTCACTTCCCATATCCGCGACCGGACGCTCGACTACCATTGCGACTGCAACTTCCCGAACAACCCGGACGGCTGGTCGCTGACCGAAGCTTATGCGCTCGCCGCGCCGCGGCCCGTGCTGATCGTCGCTCCCGCCCGGGACCGGGTATTCCGCATCGATTCCGTTCGTTACGTACATGACAAGCTCCAGGCGTTGTACCGGAACATCGGAGCGGAGGGACGGCTCGGCCTGTTCGAATTTCAAGCGCCCCATATGTATACGCCGGAGTCGCGCAAGCACGTGTTCAGCTGGTTTTTGACCCATCTGGCGGGACGCCCGGTCACACCTGAGCAAGCAACCGATTTCGACGGCGTGAAGCTTCCGGTCGAGCAGTTGCTCGTATTCGGGGGCAAGCCGCCGGCGGACGACCGTTCGACGACAGTGGAAGGCGGGTTCGTCCGGCTCCCCGTGCCCGCGGATATCGAGACGATGGAGCAGCTCGCCACAGAGCGGACACGCGTCATAGCCGCGCTGCGCAAGGAAAGCTTCGCCGCCTTCCCGCAGGAGCCGATTCCGCTTGCGGCCGAACGCGAGCACGAGTACGACTTGATGGACGGCAGCTGCTCGCGCAAATTTTCGTTCTCGTCCGATTCGTATTGGAGACTGGAGGGGGAGCTTCGCGGAATCGAAGGCGATTCACCGCGCCCGGCCGCGGTTGCCCTGAGACGGTCGGTTCACCGGAAGGAAGACGAACCGTTCGACATCCTGAAGGGGCTGGGCGCCGGATGGATCAAGGCGCGTATCGATCCGCGCGGGACGGGCGATTCGACCTGGGGGCCGGAATTGAATTGGCATGTCCGGCGTTCCTCGGCTCTGATCGGTCATACGGTCACCTCGATGCGGGTGTGGGACACGCTGCGCGGTCTGGAAGCGATCCGGGCGAGACCGGAGGTTGACCCTGCCCGGGTATTGCTTGCCGGTAAAGGAGAGATGGCGGTCGTCGCTCTGCTCGCGGCTTTGCTCGACGGAGAGGTCGGCACGCTGGTGCTGGAGGATATGCCGTCCTCGTTTCTGCAAGCCGACGACGATCCCGCTCGACTCGGGGAAGGGTTCGAGGTCATCAATGCGCTTCGCATCGCTGATCTGCCGCAGCTGGCGGCGTTGTTATGGCCGGCGAAGCTTATCGTGACGGGGAAACGCTGGCAAGGCTACGAGTATGCCGAGCGTCTGTACGCCCGGCTCGGCGGCCCGGGACGTATCATGTACCGTACCGATACGAACGGCTGGCCGGCGGACGAGGTCCGATTATAAATTTCGGCTGTCCCGGGAAACGTAACCAAGTAAGTTGAACGAATGAAATTGCGTTCATTTCATTCAACTTATCCAGGTAGAACGGTTATTTTTTTCCGGGAGGTAAGCACGATGCCAACAGCCTATATAAACGGAACCGACTTGTACTATGAGAAACGGGGAGACGGGTTTCCGATTATTTTCATACACCCTCCGCTGCTCACCAGCGTGAACTTCCGCTACCAGCAGGTGCAGCTGGCCGGGCAATTTACGGTGATCACGTTCGACATTCGCGGACACGGGCGGAGCGGGGCGTCGGAGGCGCCGGTCACCTACGAGCTGATCGTGGAAGATATGCTGCGGCTGCTCGATCATTTGAAGCTACCGGAAGCTTTCGTCTGCGGATACTCGACCGGAGGCTCGATTGCGCTCGAAGCGTTGTTGACTCACCCGGACCGGTTCACCGGCGGCATTCTGGTCAGCGCGATGTCGGAAGTGAGCGACTTTGTGCTGCGCAACCGGATTCGCGTAGCGGTAGGGATGTCCAGATGGAAGCCGCTGATCCGGGTGCTGATGTGGGGCATCACATGGGGAAACGCCGACGGGAGACAAACGTTCCGTAATTTGCTGCGCGACGCCCGGCGGGGGAATCCGGCGAATATTCACCAATATTACCGGTTCAGCCTGACCTACAGCTGTACGAAGCGATTGGCCGGCCTGCGGGCGCCGGTGCTGCTGTTGTACGGGAATAAGGACGGGGGCTTTACCCAATACCGCAAAAAAATTCAAAGCATGCTGCCTCATTACGATCTGCACATCCTGGATAACGAGAAGCATCAAATTCCGACAAAAGCGGCCTCCGAAATGAACGATGTGATCGGCAAATGGATTCGGGGGCTGCAGCGCCCGCGGGAGAAAGCCGTTACCCGGCAGCCGGCTGAGCCGGAAGCCGGGATCGGCACACCCCCTTATGCGGCCCTCCCCGAAGAGCCGGCGGAGCAGCAGCCGGAAGCGTAAAACGGCGGCTATTGTATAACCTTGCCCGGTTCGGGCAAGGTTTTTTCGATACATACGTTTAATGTACTATAGCGGGGAAAGGAACTGCTTGCTTGTCGAGTCAGCTATTGTCGCAAGTTGCCTATCATGGCTGTTCGGCTCTCTGGCACTCTGCTCTGCTACTAGCTAGGGTAGGGGGCGAATAAGAGCGGTTAGCAGCTTTTTATTCGGAGTCGGGTTGTTCCCGCACAACCTCATCGACGAGCGGCTGGAGCGAAGACAGCCATTCCTTCCCACGCTCTGGCGTATGGGTTTGCACGTCAAAGGACCGTTCGGGCTTCTTGACCGGACGATTTTTCCTGATGCGCACCGGGGTTCCTTCTCTATCAACGGAACTCCGAAACCAACCTAATGTTACCTCTTATAAAACTCCCTGCTTGTCGTTTTTTGTGATAGAATAGAGAAACGGATTTGATAGACCGATTGGCTTTGCCGCCCGAACGAGATTGGAGATACATTGATGCGTATTACGAACATGCTACATTTTACGGAAAATCACCGGTTTTGCGTATACCGGGATTTTTCGCTTAGCGGGCTGGATTACCGGATGCTGTCCGGCATTTATCAGCCTATGATCGGAGCATTTGCGATCAGCGTCTTCCAGACGATGTATCAGCAAGTGCCCGGAGATAAGACGGGATACTCGGAGCTGGAGCAGCAGCGGAAGCTGTTTTTGGCGCTCGATCTGGAGCCGGGGGAGCGGGGACGGAAACTGCTGGCCGAGCTGACCTCGAAGCTGGAGGCGATCGGGCTGCTGCAGACGAACCGGAAGTATTCCCCTTCCGCGGACGATTACATGTACGAATACGTGCTCGTACAGCCGCTGACGCCGCAGGAGTTTTTCAAAAATCAGCATCTGGTTATGCTGCTGCACGATAAGGTCGGCAAATACGCCGTATTGTCGCTGCGCGAGCAGTATTATTCGCCGGAGCCCGAGGAGCTTCAGCATCCGGAGCTGGTATCGGAGGATTTGTCGGTTCCGTTCTACGATTTGTTCCGGCTCAACACCCAAGCGATTGATTACGAGCTCGAGCAGGCGCTGCAGGAGACGGCCCCGTCGCGGGAGACCGAGCGCAAGCTTGACGTTACGACGAAGGCGTTCCATTACAGCGAGATTCTTCAGCGTTTCCCGCGCGGCACGTCGAGGAACCGCCCGTTCGTAGAAAATCTGCGCAACAAACCGGATCAGATGTTCGAGATTAACAAAGTCGCCCGCAAGTACGACTTGTCGCTTCGAGAAACGTGCAGGCTGCTGGACGAGGACGGGATGTTTACCGAGGACGGCGAGCTGCAGAACGATATGCTGCAGTACAAAGCGAATTTGTATTTCCGTCAGGACAAGGAACGCGAGCAGGAGCGGGAGCGGCTGTTCCACAAAATAGCCGGCGTAGCGAAGCCCGAATCGGTCAGCGCACTCGAGGAGAAGCCGGTGGAGATGCAATATTATTTGGAAGTGCCGCCGCTGTTCGTCGGGCAGTGCAACCAGCATCAGTACAACCTGATCATGCGCAACGAGCCGCACACGAGAGTGCTGGAGCGGTTTTTCCAGAAAGGCGCCGTGCCGAAGCCCGTATCCGACATTTTTGAGAAGATCGATGTGATCTACAAAATGCCGGACGAAGTGATCAACGTGATGATTCATCATCTGCACGTATACAAGGAATCGTCTTGGACGAAAAGTTATATCGACTCCGTCGCCTCCAATATGATGGCCAAAGGAGTCAGTACTTACGAGCAAGCGGTAGCTTACATACGCGAGCAAACGATCAAGCGCACCAAGCGGTCGTCCAAGGCCGACGGCGGCTCGCTCGCCCCGTTTCCCGGGAAAGGGCGGAGAGGGCACCAGCAGAAGCCGAAAATCGCGATCATTACCGACATCCCGGCGCAAAAGCCGGTCAGCGACGAGAAGCTTGCGGAAATTCGCAAAAAAGCAATGAAGCTCGACGGCAAAATTACGTAACCGGCGCAGCAGTCTGACTTTTCAGGAGAGGAGGCGGATCGGACGCATGGAACCTTTATCGGACATATTAGGCGACTTCCGGAATATGTCGTTCGCCAGAAGAGCGGAAGAAAAAACGAAGCTGCTGCTCAGTGATCCGCTCGTGGCGAAGCTTCGCGCCAAATATCCGGAAATCGACGACCGTACGCTCAAAATCAATATGAACCGGATCTACCAGTATGTGAAGGAATACAAGCAATGCACGAACTGTCCCGGACTCGACCGGTGCCCGAACGACTTCGAAGGGTACTACACGAAGCTGACCGTCGAGACGATCAATGAGCAAACTTATATTCACGATCAGAAGGTAGCTTGCAAAAAGCTGATCGCCAAACAGTCGCAAGACGCCGTCCGCAACCGGATTCGCAGCTTTTACATCGACGACCGTGCGCTCCAGCAAGGATACTCGACCGCGGAGATCGTCGATATCGATCCGGAGCGGGTGCTGGCCGTCGAGCGTATCGTCGATTACATCCACAAGACGAACGAGGAAGGGCTGCAGAAGGAAGGGTTGTACCTGGTCGGCCCTTTCGGAACGGGCAAAACGTTTTTGATGTGCTACATGCTGAATCAGCTCGCCAAGAAGGGCCTTTCCGGCGTGATTGTGTATATGCCGGATTTCGTCGAGGATTTGAAGTCGATGATCGCAGAGCCGCAGCGGTTGAAAGAGACGGTCGAGCTGCTGAAGGAGACCGATCTGCTCGTCTTCGACGATATCGGGGCGGAGAATCTGAATCCGTGGGCGCGCGATCATGTGATGGGGACGATTCTGAACTACCGGATGAACCGGAAGCCGACCTTTTTTACGTCCAACCATGAGCCGGACGAGCTGGAGAAACATTTCAGCTTTACGAGCAAGGACGGGGACGAGGAGTACAAAGGGCAGCGGATTATGGACCGGATTACCCCTTTTGTCGAGGTGGTTGTCGTGAACGGTACGAATAAGCGAGGGAAAGCGGGGGCGTAAAGCCTTCGCTTACCAATAAAACGGATCGAAAAAAGCCCGGCTCCGAATCAGAAGGAGCGGGCTTTTCTTTGGTTGCACGGACGCGCTTGTGTGATCCGCAAATTAGAACAGCGTAATGATGGTGGCCACGATCGCGATCAGAAAGAAAGCGCCGAATGTGACGCCGAATCCGATGGCAACATCGAGAAAGTCGTTTCTCGGCTCCTCGTTGGCATGCACTCTTGGGTCAGTCATAATTGGATTCCTCCCGAGTAAATCGTTCCCTTAGCAAAATTGGCTATGTCTAGTATAACGAAACGTTCGGCGGCTTGTAAAGCGGAAGAAGTGACAATTCTTCAACAAAATTCAGCCGTTCTTTCGCTGCGGCAGCTTGTCCATGCATAGGTTAGGCAGAGCGGCGAAACAATTAGAGAAGACCGCTTCGTCCAAAGATCCGGGCCTGCACCCGGAATGCCCGGGCTGGCCGGCAGCGGCGTCGCCCCTAGTATACGCCAAAAGCGGACGGAACATGTTTTCAGTTATGAAATTGGTACGAGTTGTGGTATACTTTACATGTCGTAGGAAAATCGTTAAAATCTATAGGTACACACTTTTTGTTAGTATAAGGAGGAAATCCTGTGGCTATCGTAAACGTATCCGACCAATCGTTCAAAAGCGAAGTCGAAGGAGGAGGCACGGTTCTTGTCGACTTCTGGGCTCCATGGTGCGGACCTTGCAAAATGATCGCGCCTGTGCTTGAAGACTTGGATAAAGAAATGGGCGAGCAAGTTAAAATTGCCAAAGTGAACGTGGATGACAATCCGGAGTCCGCTTCCCGTTTCGGCGTAATGAGCATCCCAACGCTGATCGTATTCAAAGACGGCCAGCCTGTCGATAAAGTGGTCGGCTTCCAGCCTAAAGACGCTCTGAAAAGCGTCGTTGGACGTCACCTGTAAGTTGCCCCGGATCCAATATGCGGCGGCGGGTTGTGCAAACGGCCCGGCCGTCGTATGATATTTATAGGGAACGGCAGAAGAGTTCTTTTTCGCAGATGCGAAACGGGACTTTTTTTGGTTCCGGGCCATGGAGGCATGAGGGAAGCCGATTTCAAGGAGGAACGAAGCATGTCCGAACAGCGTGCCGGGGGAAGGCGCGATCACCTATCGGATTCGATCAAAAGCAAGCTGGCGCTGCTGCCGGACAAGCCGGGCTGTTATTTGATGAAAAACGCGGAAGGCACGATCATTTACGTCGGTAAAGCGAAAGTGCTCAAAAACCGCGTCCGCTCGTACTTCTCGGGCAGTCATGACGGCAAGACGCAGCGTCTTGTTACGGAAATAAGCGACTTCGAATATATCGTCACGGCGAGCAATATGGAAGCGCTCATTCTGGAATGCAATCTGATCAAGCAATACCATCCGAGATATAACGTTTTGTTGAAGGACGACAAGACGTTTCCCTATATCAAAATTACGCAAGAAGCGCATCCGCGGCTCGAAGTGACCCGCAAAGTGTATAAGGACAAAGCGAAATATTTCGGCCCTTATCCGAATGCGTTCGCGGCGCAGCAGACGAAGAAGCTGCTGGACCGTCTGTATCCGCTCCGCAAATGCAAGACGATCCCGGACCGGGTATGCCTGTACTACCATTTGGGACAATGCATCGCCCCTTGCGAATATGAGGTGCCGGCCGGCGAGTACGAGCGGATGGTGCAGGAGATCAGCAAGTTTCTGAACGGCGGCCATGTTGCGATTAAGGAAGAGCTGACCCGGAAAATGCATCAGGCCGCCGAGGACTTGAACTTCGAGCGGGCCAAGGAGCTGCGCGATCAGATCGTCAGCATCGATGCGGTGATGGAGAAGCAGACGATCACGATGACCGACGCGGTCGACCGCGACGTGTTCGGTTACGCCGTCGACAAAGGGTGGATGTGCGTCCAAATCTTGTATATGCGCCAAGGCAAAATGATCGAGCGGCATGTGACGCTGTTCCCGTATTACGGCGACGCGTACGAGGATTTCATCTCGTTCGTGACGCAGTATTACAGCGACAACCCGGCGCTGCCGAAAGAAATCTTTTTGCCCTCGGCGGAGGAAAAAGAAGAAGACGAATCGGCATCTGCACCGGATACGGGCGAGCAGCATACCGAACGCGAAGTGGCCGAGCTGCTGGAGTCGTGGCTGCGGGTCAAAGTGCATCAGCCGCAGCGCGGACAGAAAAAGAAGCTGCTCGGAATGGCTGCCGACAACGCTCGTGTCGCGCTGGAGGAGAAGTTCCGGTTGATCGAACGCGACGAGGAGCGGACGGTCAAAGCGGTAGAGAGTCTGGGCGAATGGATCGGGACCGGAACGATCCGCCGGATCGAGGCGTTCGACAACTCGAACATTCAAGGGAGCGACCCGGTATCCGCGATGGTCGTGTTCGTGGACGGCAAGCCGGACCGCAAAGAATACCGCAAGTACAAAATTCGGACCGTGCAAGGACCGGACGACTACGAGACGATGCGCGAAGTAATCCGCCGCCGGTACGAGCGGGTGCTGAAAGAGCAGCTGCCGATGCCGGATCTGGTCGTAGTCGACGGAGGCAAGGGACAAATATCGGCGGCGATCGACGTGCTGGAAAACGAGCTAGGCTTGTACATCCCGGTGTGCGGTCTCGTCAAGGACGCGAAGCATAAGACCGCGCAGCTGATGATGGGCGATCCGCCGGACATCGTGCCGATCCGGCGCGACAGCCAGGAGTTTTACTTGCTCCAGCGCATCCAGGAGGAAGTGCACCGATTTGCGATTACGTTCCACCGGGAGACCCGGGCCAAGTCGATGGTCGCCTCCCAGTTGGATTCGATTCCCGGGATCGGGGAGAAGCGGCGCAAGGCGCTGCTGAAACATTTCGGCTCGCTTAAGAAGATTAAAGAAGCGGCTGTCGACGATTTTCGCCCGCTCGGCATCGGCGACAAGCTGGCGCGCGACATCCTCGCCGCCCTGCACGGACCTGGCGAGACCGCCGATTCGGACGCTTAATGCGCACGGCTGAACAGCAATAGCTCTATTAACATTTTTACTTCTGCAAAACAAACCAACCTCCGAATGCCGCTGCAGTGCAGCTTCTCGAAGGTTGGTTTTTTGTTCCAGGGCAGCAGTCTAGACGGGGTCCGGCTTCGACGGCCGGAAGCCGTCTCCGGAATTAGGCGGCGGATCGTCCACCCCGGCCCCGGCTCGCCTTGCGGCCGTTTTGCCGTGCAGCCACTTGATCACAATGGCGACGAGGGCAGGCAGCGCGATATAAAACGCGCCGAGACCGACATATCCCGCTCCTCCCATACCCATCAGCGAAAAGCTCATCAGGATGCTGTCCACGATGGCGTGGGCGAACAACGCGGTCGCAAACCCGTACTTCAGGAAAGCGTAGCCGAACAAGATGCCGAGAATCGTTACTTCCACGAACCGGGTGTACACCGGGTAGATCGGATACTGCGTATGGCTGAACGCCCAGATGACGCTCGGTATAACGACGGCCAGAAACGTATTGCGAAGCAGCTTCTTAAACAGGGCGATGCCGAAAAAACGGTAAATCGCTTCCTCGGAAATCGCCGCCGTCCAGGCCATAAGCGGAAAGATCCCCGGCAGCAGCATGTTAAGTGGCGATCCGGACGGATCGTTCACCGCCCACATATCGAACCGGTGTTCAGCGGTGAAAAACAGCAGCGACTGCACTCCTAGCAAACCGAAGGCGAGCAGGTAGCCCCGTTTCATGCTGGACAGCGTATGAGCCCCGAAGCCCGGCTCTCTCCATCGCGGCCACAGCCGTCTTCCTTGTTCCCGCCACAGCGGATCGCCGGCGGCGAACGAGAAGTAACAGATGATCGCCATGATCGTCACGACGACCGTCATCAGAATCATGGTGACGACGGCGGCTTCAGTTGAGAAGAAGGGGTCCATGCCTTCGGCTTCGAGTGTTTTGAAGGCGGGAATCATATTGATATTGTTGATCCAGTACAACACAAGAAAGGTGGCCGTTAAGCCGATCCCCCGGACGAACGAGATCTGTTTCCGGGAAGCGATCGCAATGGCGATGGCGGCCAGCCCCATGACCGATGACAGGATCAAATTCCACTGCGTCATCGCCGAGGCCGCCTGGTCCTGCCGTTTGACCCAGTCGAGATGGCTTTGCGGAATCCGGAACTCGTTATAATAGGCGGTTACCTGCCCGCCCCGGACCTCCACTACCTTCAGCAGCTTGGCGCCGCCGATCGTACCTGCGCGATGCTCGAATACGAACCGGTGGGGCGTAGCGGCGTTCGGCCTGAGCGAGCTGTAGTCAGAGAGGGAGAGTCCGTCCTTCCGCAGCACCTCTTCGGCAATCCGGCGGCCTACCTCGACCGACGGGGCGTTCTCCCGGCTGCTCTTCCTCCACCCGATGACGGCGCCGCTTGTCATATGTACATCGACGACATATTCGGCTCCGCGCCCGTCCGTCAGATCGATGCGATAATAATCGATCGGAGCCCGTTCCTGAAACCGGGCTTTGTAATCCGCGACCCGCTTCTCCTTCTGGATATAGCCGCTCAGCAGCTTGTCGGACTGGTAGACGACGAACGTGCTGGAAGCCGGATAACCGGTCAACTCTGCGATATGCGCCTTTGCGGCGTCCGCTGCCGCTTGCTTGGATACGGTCGGCATCGTCTCGGATAAGATGTCGGGCTCTTTGTTTCCCGTAAAAAAAGACCACCAGTTGGTGATGACGAATAAGAGGATGCCGATAACAGCAAAAGTTCCCAGCATGGATGAAAACGGGCGTTTCATGGATCCCTCCCGAACTTTTTTTCTAACGTAACATACTTTTTTTCGAAATGCCACTTAAACGGAAGCAACGGAGGTAGGGACAATGAAAAGAGGCAGGCACGCTTGTTATTCGGCCGGAAGCCGCCGATTCCTCCATGTTTTTAAGCGAATGCCGGCTTTGTGCAAGCGGGTGCAGCGGGATTATAATCGAGTTCGTCAAGTGTTATTCGCTTCTGCTTCAGAGCCGCTACTGCCAGCGCACCATTACGCGAAGACCGGACTCTAATCTGAAAAGCGGAATAAGAAACTCTACAATACGAGCCGTTTAAGGTGCGCGCATCGCAGCGGACTCTCATATCAAGCCGAATTTCTTAATGAAAACGGGGGAACCATTCAAGTAGGAGCAGTTTTGCGGTGTCCGAGAAAACCGCAAGTTTTGCTCATGGGGTGAATTTCGCAGCACCGTTCCCAGCAGCGGCAAGCGAATAGGGTGCCTTACAACCCGAATCCGTCAGCTAACCTCGTAGGCTTCAGTTTGGAAACCACACCGGACAAACGGCATTGGGATTCCAATGTCTTTTTTTGTTGTTCCTGCAAACTACGATCCGTCTTGCCGATCGGAGAGGTGACCCTGCTTGAAACCACTTATAGGGTTCAGAAGGCTTACGCCGCCGCAATTTCTTGTTCTGGGCTTCGCATTGATTATAGTATCGGGCGGACTGCTGCTGTCTTTGCCCGTGTCCACTACGAACGGGGAAGGTTTGCCTTTGGTGGATGCCCTATTTACAGCGACCTCGGCTACATGCGTAACCGGGCTGGTTGTCGTGGACACGGGAACTTATTTTTCCGTATTCGGCCAAGTCGTCATTATGGCGCTTATTCAGGTCGGGGGACTCGGTTTTATGACGATGTCGACGCTGATCGCGCTTGTCCTGCGCAAGCGGATCTCGTTAAGGGAACGGCTGATTCTGCAGGAAGCGATGAATCAGGTTTCGATGGAAGGGATCGTGCGGCTGATCCGCAAAGTGTTGCTGTATTCCTTGACGATTGAGCTTGCAGCCGCTGCACTGTTCGCGATTCGCTGGTCGTTCGACTATAGCGCCGGCCGCGCTATTTATATGGGAGTGTTCCACGCGGTATCGATGTTTAATAACGCCGGATTCGATCTTTTCGGCCATTTTCGGAGTCTGATGCCTTATGCGGACGACCCGCTGATTAATATCGTCGCTATGTCGCTTATTATTTTGGGGGGCATCGGCTTTATCGTAATCTCGGATCTGATGGAATATGGAAAAAAACGCAAGCTGTCGCTTCACGCCAAAGTCGTGCTTAGCATGACCGGGTTTCTGATCGTATTCGGAGCGATCGTCATCTTTTTATTCGAATATACGAATCCGAAGACGCTTGGGGCTTTGAACGGCACGGGCAAAGTGCTCGCCTCCTTTTTTCAGTCGGTGACGCCACGCACCGCGGGGGCCAATACGCTCGACATCGCAGGACTCCGGCAAGCGACACAATTTTTTATCATTATATTGATGTTTATCGGCGCGTCCCCGGGTTCGACCGGCGGGGGAATCAAGACGACCACCTTTACGACGCTGATCGGCGCCGTCATCGCGATGATCCGGGGCAAGGAAGATATCGTCCTGTTTCGTTACCGGCTGGCCAAAGACCGGATTTACAAAGCGATTACGCTTACGATCCTCGCCTTGTTCCTGGTCGTATTTATGACGATGCTGCTCTCTACGACGGAGGACCATTCCTTCCTAATGATCTTGTTCGAAGTGACGTCGGCTTTCGGTACCGTCGGCTTATCGATGGGCCTGACTCCGGAGCTGACGGCTTTCGGCAAAATTATTATTATGATCACGATGTTTGCGGGCCGGCTCGGACCGATCACGCTTGCTTATGCATTGCAGCCTAAAACGGAGAGAGAACTATATAGACATCCGGAAGGTAAAATTATTATCGGATAGGAGTAGTTTTTACTATGAAAATGAAACAATTTGCAGTGATCGGTCTGGGGAGGTTCGGCTCCAGTCTCGCCCGGGAGCTGACCAACAACGGATTTGAGGTGCTCGGCGTCGACAGGGACGAAGAGGCTGTCAGCGAAATGTCTGAGGTGCTGACCCACGCGATCGTCGCGGACTCGACGGACGAAGAGACGCTGCGTTCGATCGGAATCCGCAACTTCGATTGCGTCATCGTTGCGATCGGAGATGATATTCAGGCAAGCATCATGACGGCGATACTGCTGAAGGATCTCGGTGTCGAGATGGTCGTGGCGAAGGCGCTGTCCGTGCTGCACGGCAAAGTGCTGGAGCGGCTGGGCGTGGACCGGATCATCTATCCCGAGCGCGATATGGGCATCCGGGTTGCGCACCAGCTCGTGAACCCGAATCTGCTCGACTACATCGAGCTGTCCAAAGACTACACGATCGCAGAGATATCGGCGCCCAAATGTTTGAACGGCAAGACGCTCGAGGAGCTGAACCCGCGGGCCAAATACGGCTGCAGTGTGGTGGCGATCAACAAGAAGGACGGCGTCATTATAGCGCCGACTGCCACCGACGTTATTAATGAACGGGATGTCATGGTTATAATCGGGACGAACAAGCAGATCGAGTCGTTCGAGGAGGAGCTGGTTGGCTCATAAGGCCGGGCCGGTTCGGTTCGATTGGGACCGCCGGATCGGCCGCGGGGATGCTGCGATTGCTGCGGGACGCTGCCTCGCGAGCGGCTTCAGCCGAGCTCGCCTTTGACTGCGGCGTAATATTCCTTCGCCTTTTCGACCCAGCGGAGCGTGGAAGCACTCTGCATCGATTCCCGGCCGAACAGCAGCGAGGTCGTTCGGGTCGTCTCCTCCAGCTCGGGGATGCTGCGGAGTACGAGGTCGTTGTTGTTCAGCACGGTCTGGCGCAAATACGATTTCGGCAGCAGCGTAGCCGCATTGCATGTGGAGACGAGCCGCAGGATCGCTTCGAACGAATCGATCTCCATTTTAACGTCGGGATAGACGGTATACCGGTGAAATAATTCATCCATTAATATGCGGTACCACGTTCCTTTGGAAAATAAGATCATCGGCAGCTCCTGCAGCTCGTTAATATCTATGGATGGTTTGTCCGTCCACTTATGGCTCGACGGCAGGACAAGACAGAGATGGTCGTCGAACAGCGGAACGCAGGTCAGCTCCGGATTGTCGATTTTGGAGGCTACGAGCCCGAGATCGACTTTTTTTTCTTTGACGAGCGTGACGATTTCATGCGTTTTGCCCGTGATCGCTTTAATGTCGGTTTCCGGAAAATCGCGCGTGTACAGGCCGATCAGATCAGGCAGCGTGGATTGCAGTGTAGTCAGGCTTGCTCCGATCGTGATGCTTTTGCCGGACGAGCGGTATTCGGCGAAGCGCTGCAGCAGCTTGCGCTCCATCTCGGCGACTTCCAGGGCGTATTCGTAACAAATCTGCCCGAGCCTCGTCAGCTCGAGCTTTTTGCCTTTCCGGTCGAACAGAAGCACGCCGAGCTCCTCCTCCAGCTGGGCGACTTTGCGCGATAGCGCGGGCTGGGAGATGTTCAGGGTCTGGGCGGCCCGGTTCAGGCTTTTATGTTCGACGACGGCGGCGAAAGCGTCCAAATTCGGCAGCATGTGGCAGTCCGGCTCCTTTCATAATCAGGGGACATCGTCATTCCTGCGGAAATAGATGTGTAGAAGTGGCAGGGTACGACTCGATGTCTGCTTCGATATAACTAAAACGCATAACGTTTAATAAAAAAACGGCACTTCCATTATAAGCTCTTTGGGAGTAACATGAAAGTTGTCAAACATTGTTCAAATTTTTAGGAGTCCCATTGTGATTTTAATCGTAGATCAGACTCTTGAGAAATCGCGGAACGCGTTCGAGGCGACACGATTATTCCGCGATCCCGGGTTTAAACGGGCCTTACAATGGCAAAATAGGCATATGTAAGGTGTGCGCCCAAGCCGTTTCGGCGTACGTGACGGGGCAATGAACCGTTGGGCGGAGCGATTGGCGAAAAGGTGACATTTTGTTGACGCTTGTCGAACTCGGGAGTACAATGAGAGATGGTTTGTTTTGCACACGTTGTCATATTTCAGTAAGGGGGAACTCGTTTCCATGACCGGTAATTCGTATTACTACCGCAAGCTTCACTCGTTGCTGGGTGTCATACCCGTCGGCTTCTTTCTGGTCGAGCATCTGATAACGAACTATGAAGCGTTTAACGGCGGGCATCAGGCGTTCATCGATTCCGTGATGTGGTTGAACAACTTGCCGCTCATCTTCTTCCTGGAGCTGTTCGGCATCTGGATCCCGATCCTGTACCATGGCGTCTATGGCTTGTACGTGGCGTTCCAGTCGCGCAACAACGCATCCCGTTACGGATATTTCCGCAACCTGATGTTTACGCTGCAGCGGGTAACCGGCGTCGTGACGCTGATTTTCATCGGGTGGCACTTTTTCCAGACGCGCTTCCAGGTTACGCTCGGCAATGAAACGCACGAAGGTTTGGGCGTAGTTATGCATGAAATTTTCACGAACCCCGTTTTCTTCACGTTGTACCTGATCGGCGTTCTGGCCGCGACGTTCCACTTCAGCAACGGCATGTGGTCGTTCCTGGTCAGCTGGGGCATTACCGTCGGACCTCGTGCGCAGCGCGTATCGAGCGTAGTATGGCTGGGCGTGTTCGTGATTATGTCCATCATGTTCGTTCTGACGATGGTGGCGTTCACCGACGCTTCGTTCCAGGATACTTCCGTGCTGGATATGGCGAGCAAACATTAAGGGGGAGTGAACTGACATGGCGAAATCGAAAGTTATCGTAGTGGGCGGAGGACTTGCCGGTCTTATGGCTACTGTAAAAGCCGCCGAAGCCGGTGTTCACGTCGACCTATTCTCATTAGTACCCGTTAAACGTTCTCACTCCGTATGCGCGCAAGGCGGCATTAACGGAGCGGTTAATACAAAGGGCGAAGGCGACTCCCCTTGGGAGCACTTCGACGATACGGTATACGGCGGGGACTTCCTTGCCAACCAGCCGCCGATCAAAGCGATGTGCGAAGCGGCGCCGGGCATTATTCACCTGATGGACCGGATGGGCGTTATGTTCAACCGGACGCCGGAAGGTTTGCTCGATTTCCGTCGGTTCGGCGGAACGAAGCATCACCGTACCGCGTTCGCGGGCGCTACGACCGGCCAGCAGCTGCTGTACGCGCTGGACGAGCAAGTACGTCGCTGGGAAGCGGCGGGTCTCGTTACGAAGTATGAGCATTCAGAGTTTTTGTCTGCCGTCATCGACGAGGAGGGCGTTTGCCGCGGAGTTTGCGCGCAAAACCTGCGCTCAATGGAAGTGGAGACGTTCCGTGCCGATGCCGTTATTTTGGCTACCGGTGGTCCTGGCATCATTTTCGGCAAGACGACCAACTCGGTCATCAACACCGGTACGGCTGCCAGTGCGGTTTATCAGCAAGGCGTTACTTACGCGAACGGCGAGTTCATCCAAATTCACCCGACGGCGATTCCCGGAGACGACAAGCTGCGGCTCATGTCCGAATCGGCGCGCGGAGAAGGTGGACGGATCTGGACGTACAAAGACGGGAAGCCTTGGTACTTCCTCGAAGAAAAATACCCGGCATACGGCAACCTGGTTCCGCGCGATATCGCGACCCGGGAAATTTTCCACGTCTGCGTAGACATGAAGCTCGGCGTCAACGGCGAGAACATGGTTTATCTCGATCTCTCGCATAAAGATCCGAAAGAGCTGGATGTCAAGCTCGGCGGTATTATCGAGATTTACGAGAAGTTCATGGGCGACGACCCGCGGAAAATTCCGATGAAGATTTTCCCTGCGGTTCACTATTCGATGGGCGGCATGTGGGTCGACTACAACCAGATGACGAACATTCCGGGCTTGTTCGCAGCCGGCGAGTGCGAATACCAGTATCACGGCGCGAACCGTCTGGGCGCCAACTCGCTCCTGTCCGCGATCTTCGGCGGTATGGTAGCCGGACCGAAAGCGATCGAATATATCAAAGGTCTGAGCAAGTCTTCCGAAGACGTTTCGAGCGGCGCTTTCGACCGCGAGAAGCAGAAAAACGTCGACAAGTATGAAGGTCTGCTCAAAATGGACGGAACCGAGAACGCGTATGTGCTGCACAAGGAACTCGGCGAAATCATGATCGACAACATGACGGTCGTCCGCTACAATGACAGACTTGAAGCTACGATCAGCAAAATCAAAGAGCTGAAGCAGCGTTACAAGAAAATCAACATGACGGATACGGCCCGCTGGAACAACCAGGGCGTCGCGTTTACCCGCCAGTTGTGGAATATGTTCGAGCTTGCCGAAGCGATGACGAAGGGCGCCCTGATGCGCGACGAAAGCCGCGGAGCGCACTACAAGCCGGATTTCCCGGATCGCGACGACGACAAATTCATGAAGACGACGCTGGCGAAATGGACGCCGGACGGCCCGCAAATTTCGTACGAAGACATCGACGTTTCGCTCATCGCTCCGCGTAAACGCGACTATACGACGGACAAGAAGGGTGGTCACTGATCATGGCTGAGACGAAGACGATTAGACTGCAAGTCACCCGTCAGGACGGCCCGGATTCGAAGCCGTATATGGAAGAATTCGAAATTCCATACCGTCCGAACATGAACGTCATCAGTGCGCTCATGGAAATTCAGCGGAATCCGAAAAATGCCGGAGGTTCCAAAACGACGCCGGTATGCTGGGAGTCCAACTGTCTGGAGGAAGTATGCGGCGCCTGCTCGATGGTCATTAACGGCAAGCCCCGCCAGGCTTGCTCGGCGCTGATCGACAAGCTGGAGCAGCCGGTTCGCGTTGCTCCGATGAGCACGTTCCCGGTCGTGCGCGACCTCGTCATCGACCGCCAGCGGATGTTTAATGCGCTCAAGCGCGTAAAAGCGTGGATTCCGATCGACGGTACGTACGATCTCGGACCAGGTCCGCGGATGGCGGAATCGAAGCGCCAATGGGCTTACGAGCTGTCCAAATGTATGACCTGCGGCGTCTGCCTCGAAGCGTGCCCGAACGTCAACGACCGTTCCGACTTTATCGGACCGGCGCCGTTGTCCCAGGTGCGCCTGTTCAACGCTCATCCGACAGGAGAGATGAACAAGGAAGAACGTCTCGACACACTGATGGAATCCGGCGGCATCGAAGGCTGCGGCAACTCGCAAAACTGCGTCCGCTCCTGCCCGAAAGGCATTCCGCTTACGACTTCGATCGCAGCGCTTAACGGCGACACGACGAAACAGCTGTTCAAAAAATGGCTCGGCATGTAAGACGGATGCTCCGTCTGGCCCGGCCTTCATAGATGGGCATGGCAGAAAACCTCTGATCACCGCTGTTGCGGTGGTTGGAGGTTTTTTTTGCTTATCGTCCGTATGTGTCGTACGACGCAGGCCGTTTATCGCGGCACCCCATGGTGTCCCGTCTAGGAGTTGGTTGTGAATCGACAGCCTCACAAACCGCTTCTATTCATCGCTGTCCTCCTCATATGCCGAATATAGAGGGTGACAGAGACTCTTATAGTACTGAAGCCCGCACGCATGGGCGGCGTGATCAACGAAGTCGAACGGAAGCGCCCCGTAAGAGAGGGCCTTTCGGACAAACCGACTTCATCTGAAGCCGGGCGGGTACTGCTAATCCTAATTAATGAGCGGCTAGAAAAGCGAACGTACCGTTTTCTTCCCGTACAGGAAACTATGCCCGCTGCTACGATTCCTTGTGTCTTTTTGCTTGCATGAGCGTTCGGGCACTCCAGTCGCTTCCTCTCTGCTCCCTCTCCTTAATACGATATCCCAACATCCTCTCGCCATTTCCGCACACGAGTAATTCTCAACCGAAAATAGGACTAAGTACACAATAAAAGCGCATTTATTAGACCACATATTTACATTATTGATGAAATATGATGAATTTCTATGCAAATCATCCTGTGTTTCGACAAAATGCTCAGAAAGTGCTTAGATCGATTTTCTATAATGAAGGAATGCATATAACGCATAACGACAACAGCGTCGAAGGGGGCTTAGAAGTGCCGGCTAGAAAGCTGATGAACTGTTGAACTACTGAACTGTGAACTGTTGAACCGCGAAAAAGGATATGAGTCTAAAGAACTAGCCGATTCATTAAAGGAGGGAGTTTGGTTCGTGATACAAAACAGATGGATATCCAAATGGACAGCCGTCACTCTGAGCTTATGCCTGATCCTGTCGCTGCTGCCCCAATGGGGAGTAAAGGTGGCTTATGCGGCCGGAGACGAGACGATATTGCTGGACGGCACGAAGATCGGCAACGTGACTGTAGCTGCAGACAACGCGTTCCGGAACTTTAATTTAAGCGGTGGCGGTTTTGCCGGATCGTCGGGATTTAAAGTAACCGACAAATCGGGGGGCATTTCCATTTACTCGGACGGGACGATGACCGCTCCGACCAACGATTCCGAAGGGGCCAGCTTCCAAATTAAAGTGAAAGACAATCCGCTGCTGGCAGCGCTGGCTCAAAGCGGAGAAGCTCAAATTGTAGTCGGGTGGAAAGAGCTGGAGTATGACTCGGGATTGTTTTGGACTGCGGTTACCTCCGCAAGTTTCAAAGTCGACGGCCACACCGTTCTGTCCGGACATAGCGGCGGCGGCACGATCGGCTATACCGAGGAAACGGCGTCCTTCGGACCGAATTCCGTGATCGACATAGGCGTGTCGATCGAGGACAAGGATGTCGTCATCTCCGGTTTGTTCATCAAGTTCCAGGATAAGGTGCGTCCGGAACTGGTCGGTTATACGTTCACGGGCGACGGGGTGACCCGGTCCAATAAAGCCGGGCAAAACGAGCTGTACGCCAAACAGGGAGAGAAAATTTCGCTCACCTACAACTTTAGCGAGCCGGTCCGGCCTTTTGCGCTGAACTCTGCATACAACGACCATTTTCTCCGTCATCCTTTGTTCACGAACCCGCCCGGGGACGGGCTGCCAACACAAGGACTGGAGCAATTTTTGATCAACACGTCTTACAGCGCAGCGGACTTTGCCGGATCGTTCCTGAATGTTCCGCTCCACAAAGATATCAACTATACATACACGGCGGTGAAATATCACCATAGCGGCAATCTCCCGCTCAAGCCGCGGATGAAGCCGTCCGACGCCTTGGAGGGGATGAACCGCGGACCGCTCGATACGAGCATGGAGGAAAAGCTTCAGGGCGCGGATTTTATCGACGCGGCGGGGAACCGGGTCAAACCGATCTCGCTTCCGCTGCAAGGGAGCAATTCGAGTCTGGAGAAAGTGCGAGGCAAGCCGATCAACCCGTTTGACTTTGCCAGCGGCGGTTACCGCGTGATCGTCGATGCTGTCGCTCCGAAATATTCCAAAGCAGGAAACGGAATTCAGCCGGAGATCGTTACCGGAGTGACAGTAAACGACCAGGACGTGATGGATTTTACCGTACAGTTCTTCGAAGAAGTAGTCCCAAGAGACGACCGCGACGGAAATCCATACGATCCGAACAAAATGTATCTGCTGTTCAACAATGGAATGAGAGCGTATTACTATGACGAGGTAAACAATGACAACCTCGGGTACAGTACGAAAAACGTACGTTTCCGGATGGTGATTCCGGATGGCGTGACCGTGGAGACATCTCTGCTGAAAGTGCTCGCATTGACGCACGAACGTAAAGATGCCGCTTATCCGTTAGACAGCCAATTCGAGCTGAAAGACAAGGACGTCATCCAGGATTATGCGGGGAATTTGTTGATCCAGCCGGCGAACTATGAAGGGGTTCACGTCGACGGAGACAGCTCGAATGTGAATTCCAAAATCGACTGGGCCAAATTTTCGGTTGACAATACCATCCCGCTTATCAGCTTTCACTATGAAAGCGGCGGAGCGACCGATTCGCTCTACAAACAGCGCGGCAAAATTACGATCGATGCCAACGATCCTCCGGTGCCGGTGCCGGCCATCGACCCCGACTTCGATCCGCTTGCGAACTTCGAGCGGCCTAGCCGGGGCATCTATCGCCCGTCGAATATGACCGGGCCGTCTTCGCCGGCCGTAGGACTCGTCTACTACGCTTGGACGCGCAGCGCCATGAACCCGCTCTCCGGCAAGGAAGGCGACCATTATGCCGCAGTAAAGCGGTTCTCGCTCGCCGCCAAGCAGCCGAGGGAGAGCTTGTATGAGACCGATCCCGCAATCGGCAGCCTGAACTTGAACGTCGTTAACAACAAGACGAATATGATCGCCCCTCCGGCCGAAGCGTTCACCTCCGAAGGAAGCGGGACCTGGTATCTGCACGCCTGGACGGCGGATATGACGTGGGATACGGCGCGGGAACTGATGCAGTACGAGAAAATGAAGACATTCAAAACGAAATATCCGCAGCAGTATGAATCATGGAAAAATGAAGCTTCGGGCTCCGAAGCGGACAAAATCTTTTATGCGGACAACAAGGCGCTGGCTGCGGTAGGCCAATATGACGATCTGACGCTCTGGACGCTAGACGATTTCAAACATGACGATTCCAACTGGACGTATCATACCGCTGCCCTGCAGCTGGACAACAAAGGTCCGGCAATTGCAGTGACAGGGCTTACCAACGATCGTTCCGCCAATGTGGAAGTGACGGCAACGATAACGGACGAGCACAGCGGTCTCCAGGAAGCTTCCTATCAATGGGTCAGAAAAGGCGGCACGGCTGAGGATATCCAATGGAAGCCGGTCGTCCTGAACGGCGGTATATTCACAACCGGTACGAGAAACGAAGTGACCGAGGACGGAGAATATGTGCTTCATCTCAAAGCGAAGGACATTCTCGGCAACGAGTCGCGTTTTGTCAGCGAGCCGGCTACTGTCGATTCGACCGCCCAGGTGAGGGGCGACTTTGTCAAAGGCGCGGACGGCGTATACGTGCAAAGCGGGGACATCGTGTTTTACTTGAACCGGCCGCAGCCGCTGACGGTTAACGCGGTTACGTATTCCGTCTATTCCCCGTCCGTGACGACGTCCGCTTACGGCATCATGCCTATGTTTGCCGTCATCCCGTACGAGGTCGGCTACGCATTCAGCTACAGCTCTGCCCGCCCGGAAGACGACGCCTCGTACACGATGCTTAACGGAACGTCGGCCGCCGGAGGCGGTTATGAATATATCGTCCCGGCGAATAAGGCGCTGAATGGTACTCATTACTTGCATATTCGGGTAAAGGAAACGGCAGCCGAGCGTTATTACTATTACAATCAGGCGTATTATTTCGATAACTTGCCTCCTGTCGTGGAGTTCTCCTTGCCGGAAGATTTATACCCAAGAGCGAAACACACTGTCAGCTTCGCGTCCAGCGACGCGCTGAACGAAGTCGCCGTTCATAAATACCAATGGGTGAAACAAGGGGACGCCGCTCCGGATTCAAGCTCCGCAGCCTGGAAGGAATTGATCAATAACGATATGTCCGCTTCCGTCGATGCCGCCGGCCTCGCTCCCGGCGAAACGAGGGACTACAAGCTGTATGTTTATGTCCGGGATCAGGCGGGCAATGAAGCGGTCGCTTCTACCACAGGATATTTCCGGGTATCCAAGCCAGAGATCCAGCCTCCCGCCGATGCCAGATCGGACCTGCTTTATGTAGCCGGCGATGCGGTGGACGGATATACGGCGATTGTGCAGCTTGGACTCGATGTGTTAGACAAAAACGGATACGAATATTCCGTATCGCCGGACTACGGGAAGAGCTGGCTGAGATGGCGTTCATACACGAACTTCATTGCCGTGCAAGTGCCTTCGGCCAACATTCAGAACGGCCAAATCCAAGTCCGCTACAAAACGGGACCGCAATCCGACGGCAGCGAAGGGACCATCGGGGAGGCGAAGCCGCTGAATACCGCATCCGTATCCGTTATCGAACCGGTATATGCGCTGGCGACGCTCAGCACGGAACGGCCGGTTACGCCGACGACCGGCGTGGATATTGACATATCCGCCCCGCTGGGCACTAAAATCGTGCCTTCGGCGGTTAATCCTTCCGTACCGGTGCGGACCGGGAACCGGTTCCATGTCAGCCAGAACGGTTATTATTCGTTCGAATTGACGGACATCGCCAATCCCGAGCGCAAATCGACGCTGTATGCGGTCGTAAGCAATGTCGATGGAACGCCGCCGACGGCTGTCGTCGAGACGATCGTAACCACAGGCAATAAGACGGCCGGCAATGTGACCGTTAAGCTGAAGCCGTCCGAGCCTATTCGCGTTACCAATAATCATGGAAGTCAAACGTATACGTTTAAGGAAAACGGCACGTTTACGTTCGAGTTTTTGGACGAGGCGGGCAACAGCGGAACAGCTGTGGCAACCGTAAACAAAATCGACAAGGAAGGACCTAAGGTCAAAATCGTTCGCTCCTATACGAAAGCCGACGGCACGGAATTCGCGCGGATCGGGACGGGCGGCGACGAATGGATCGAAGGTGTCCGGCTGACGGTGGAGAAGGAGTCGGAGAATTCGGAGGAGTTTACCGTTTCCGGCGGCAAGTCTGCCACGATGTATATGACGTCAAACGGAGTTGCTGAGTTTACAGTACAAGATGCGCAGAACAATGTGACGGTCGTCCGGGAAACAGTCGCCAACATTGTAAGCACTGCCCCGCAAGCCGATACGGTCCGATACACGCTGGTCGATGACGAGGGCAATCCGGTTCCGGACGACGCCAAAGTGAACGTAGACGGAGTGGCGTACGCAAAAGGCAGGATGAACGTGGAGATCATCGGCCGGACGACGGCTCCGAACCGTGTATTCCTTGGCACTGCGCCTTACCTGCCGGACCCTGTCATAGACGAATATCCGAACCAGATCAGCGCGTCCGATGGAAGCTTCATCACTTCACGGCTGTTTACGGCGGAAGGTACGCTAACGATCGCGATATCCGATTCCTTGGGCAACGTGAACCGGATTCCGGTAACGGTGAAAGGACTTGATAATAAAGCGCCGGAGCTGATCTTGCATGCGGCGACGATCGGGGTTCCGCAGAATAAGTCCGATTTTGATTTCCGCACGGATCTCGGAGGTTATACGGTATCGGATAACGTATCGGCGCCGGATCATATTCCAGTGTCCATCAGCGGTCTCGATCTGACGGAGCTTGGCCGCCAAACGGTCACGTATACGGCGGTCGATCAGGTGGGCAACGCAGCCAGCGTCACCCAGGAAGTTGTAGTGGTCGGCGGGGACGGCATGCTGATCTTCGGCAACGACACGCTCATCTCGGCGGCCAGCGCGGAGACGGCGATTTTCGATACGAGCAAGGTGCGGTTCAAAATAACAGGCTTCAACGAAATGGAAGTGTCGGGTCAGAAGCGGATCAACGAAAAAGGGACGTACGATTTGTACTACTACTCCGGTCTGTTCCGCGAAGGTCAGATGAAAACGATCGCGACCAAGTTGACTTATCAGGAGCTGGTAAGCGGCAATTTCGAAGTGAACTTCCCGAAATCGGGCTGGTACACCGTTATCGTCAGAAATCAGGAGCGGGAACGGGAGTACGCGACCTTCTTCATCAGTAGGACGGAGTAAGGAATTGATCAAAAAGCGTTTGACTTTGCCCAGAAGGAGGCTCTCACGTGAAGCTGTTTAAAAGAACGCTTGTGTCCGTGCTGGCTCTGCTGCTATTGCTCGGCTCTTTGACCCAGGCGACGACGGCGCTGGCGGCGATCGTATCGCAGCCCAAAACGACGGTGCTTGAAAATAAATTTATTAAAATTACGGTGGATAACAGCACGGGCCGATTCGGCATCCGCACGGTGGACGGCCAGCCGGTCCGAAAAAACGACAACAACGTCAACATGCTGTTTGGCGGGGACAATCCGGAAACTTCGTTTACGAGTTTCCGGATCGACGGGACGGACTACATCTTCGGTAACCCGTACAAGTTTGGGGCGGATTTATTCTCGGAGATCACTCCGCCGGGTATCGTTCAGAACGGCGACGGCACGAAGCAGATCGAGACCGTATGGACGATCAAAGGGGTCGCGATCAAGCAAATCCTGATGCTGTACCCCGATACGCAGGACAAGCAAAACGCGGGCAATGTCAATATCCGGTACGAGGTACGGAACAACAGCGGCGCCAAGGTGGAGCTCGGCACGCGGATTATGCTCGATACGCAGGTCGGCGGCAACGACGGTCCGGAGTTCCAGATCGGCAATATTTATAAAGCTCCGCTGCTCGTGGAGCGTAAGCTGGTGCACGATCCGGAGAACGATCCGAACATCTCGGAGGAGGATCGCGCCTATTACAAGCTTCCCCCATACTGGGTAATGAGAGACAAGCTCGATCTGACCAACCCTCTCGCGACCAGCGTAATGGCTTACGGCTTCAATAATATTGCCGAGGCGAACATCAATATAGTCGACGAGATGATCGTCGGCCACTGGAACGGTCTGGCCAATACGAAATGGGAGTATACCCCGAACGGCAATCTGGATTTTACGCGGGATACGAACGATTACGGGTCGGCCGACTCCGCAGTTGCTTTCTACTGGCAACCGAAGGCGATTGAGGACAAGAACGTCCAGACGTTTGAGACGATTTACGGATTGGGCGAGATCATCGATCCGGATAAGGTGTTTTCCGTCCGGTATATCGACCCGCCGATGCAGCTGGCTACGAATGCGGACGCAAGCGCTTATGCCAACGAAGGCATCTTTACGATTACGGCGGAGATTGAGAATCTGCCGATATTCGATATGGAGCATACGAACATAACGGCATCGCTGGAGCTCGAGAGCGGTCTCAGCTTTGTCAAGCTGGACGACCAGGGCCGCATCGTCCGGGATTCGGCGGGCCAGGTCGTAACGGAAACGTACCGCAGCAAAGAGATGGTGTACCGGAAGCAAGCGACGCCGCACGAAGCGGAGAACGGAATCGAGCCGAAGTACAAGCCGGGCGATACGGAAACGATTTCGTTTATGATTCAGGCCAAGGGCAAGCCGTGGCCGACAACAAGGCAGTATATGCTGACGGTTAAGAGCCCCGAGACGGCCAAAAAAATCGAGGGCGTTCAGGACGAAGGGCTGAAGGCGCAATACGAATCGGTCAAGTCGAACTTCGTGCTGCTGCCTCCCGTCGGTCAAGCGACTCCGACTTATGTGTACGGGCTTGCGCCGAAGGAGGCTTACAGCTCCGACGTCAAGTATTTGACCGTCAACCTTACGAATATCGAGGCATATAACACAGGCAACGAACTGATGGCTCCGAATTTCGATTTGTATCTGAAAGAAAAAGTGAGCGGCGGCAGGTACAAGGTTTCTGTAAAGGATTCCGTCATTCTGCAGCCTGCCGACGACGGCTTCTCCGGCGATATGCGTATTACGTACCGGGGAGGAGATCGGGTGGACGCCAAGGGCAACGTGATCGAAACCCGGCCCGGTCCGGAGCTGCCGCTCGGTGAATACCAGGTGGAGATCGACTTCAAAGGCGATACGGGCGGCGACGAGGAAATCGCGGCCATGTACGACATCACGACGAAACAAACGTTTATGGTGACGAACAATCAGGAAGCGCGCGTGCGTGAAGCAAGCCTGATGGCCGTTTACAAGCAGTATGTCGATTTAAGCGGAGTGACTTCCGCCACCGACGGGGAATTTTTGAAAGTAGTGAACGCCGCGTTTCCAGGCAGCAAGTTCGAGTCGGGCGCGCTGCTGAAAGACGCCGTCGACATTCTTATGGAGATCAAGAGTTATGTGGCGGTAGCCAGCAAGCTGGCCGATCCGAAGTTCGATACGATCGGATTTACGGACAGGGAGACGCTGAAGAAGGTGCCTGCCTACAACTACAGGATGTTCGACTCGCAAAGCGAGCATGACGCCTTTTTTGCGCAAAAGGATGCCGGCGGCAAACCGGTCCGCGAGAAGCTGGTTGAGATCCGGGGGATGATCAAGGAGGTCGGAACCGGCGACGACAAGCAGGTTATCGTGGATACGAAAACCGAGCCGGCGCTTATCAACGAAGCGGTCGCTTACCGGGGGAAAGATATGGTGTTTGTCCGCGGCAAGCTGGACGTGTTCGATATTCCGAAGAAAGTGTCGGGGGCCGAAAAAGTGCCGTTTCTGGACACGTTGTTCGTGAAGGGGGAAGGCACGCTTAGCGTTGCAAACAGCGGCTTCGTCTTCCATTCCGGCGAATGGACGCTTGATTTCTTCAACGGTTTCGACAAAAAACTGGCGCCGAATCTCGTATTGAAGGACGAAGACCAGTACGAGGTATTCCCGGACAATCACAGCAATCCGGAGGATACGAGCCTGAACGGAACGCTCAGTTGGGCGACGGGCGCGCTGGGAGACCGGGTCAACCCGATGCGCCAGCTGATGCTGACGCACGTGTATTTCAACAAGCATAGCCTGTTTGCCGCTCCGGGCTTTATGATTGGCGGCTTCGGCTTTACATTCAACGATTTTATTTTGCGTCCGGGCGGCATCTCGTTCGGCGGCAAGCTGTCGATGAAAATTATCGACGGCGAGGTGCGCAACGTGGTGTTCAACGACAAAGGTTTTGTCGGCGTGGATGCGCAGCTGCGTTTCGATCTGGGCAAGGACCTCGGATTATTCGAGGCGAAGGATAAGGATAAGAAGAAGGAAGGGACGAGCAGCGCAAGCGGCGAGCTTACCGTCATCCACTATGTGCAGCAAGTGAAGGATGTCTCGAACAAGTACGGCATCAAATTCAAAGCGGATGTCAAGAGCAAATTCGAGGTGCAGGCGGAGCTGGCCTTCAAGCAGGTGAAGGACGGCAGGGTGCTGCCCGACGTAGTGGCGTTCGGGTTGTCTGTCGACAAGCCGGGCGTGCTGATTACGGGCGCTACTTATTTGTCCGCCGTTCGCGGCGCCGTCCGGGAGCTGGCCGATACGATCGCCGGCGGAACGGCCGACGATCCGTTTCCGCTCGTGATTCAGGCCGGGGTCGATGCGACCTTCGGCGTGCCGCCCGTCTACTTGCTTGGCAGCGTAGATTTGACGGTCAAACGGACCGGACTGGCGATATTGGGCAAGCTGGACTACTCGTTCGACCCGAAAGGAACCCAGAAAATCAATATGATCACCCGGGCGCTGCTCGAAGCGCAGTGGGTAACCCCCTGGTTCGTAAGAGTCGAAGCCGAGATCGATATTGGAGGCTGGGGAATCGTTATGGGGAAAGCCGGCATCTTTGTCGGCCAAAATCTGGAGAAGCATCGTACGGACTTCGAGGGTTACATCGGAGCGCGGCTGCAAATTCCGGAAAGTGTGCCAGTCGTCGGCGGGATGCCGCTGGCCAGCGTATTTCTCGGAATCAACAACGATAAGCTGTGGGGCAGCGTCGGCATTTTGTTTATTTCCCTAGGAATCACTTATTACTGGGGCGGCGGCGTCGAGTTCGGAACTTCGCAGGATGGCATGCCGGAAGGCTTTGCCCATCTGCTGATCGAAGACCCGGAGAAAGGCCCGCAGCTGCTGGTCATCGGACAAGGGATGAGCACAGTCGCCACCTCCTGGCTGGAGACCGAGAAAGAGCAGCGGGAGATCGTATTCCGGGATATCGCCGAAGGCGTCAAGCTGATGGACAACAGCGCGATGGAAGCCGGGATTGGCGGCATTCACGTCAAGGAAGGCGGACGCATCCACGAGATCCCGATGGGCGGCGTCTCGGGCAACGGCATCATCGAGATCGAATATGATCAGGCCGACGTGCCGGCCTTCGTGCTGAAGGACCGCAGCGGAGCGATTCATCCGGTGCTGTTCGATAATACGAATACGAATCCGCAAGCGAACGCATTCACACAATATATTCCGGCCGCCGCGTCAGTGACCAAGGCCGACGTACGCAAGGCGTTCATCCTGATTCCGCAAGCCAAAGCGCTGGAAGGCGGAACATGGACGCTGACGACCGAGAAGCCGGTTGCTACAAGGTTGTTAAACGTACCGACTACGGCCGATCTGAAAAGCGTCGGCTTGACGACGAACTCTGCAGATCCAAATCGGTTTACCGCTTCCTGGAACGTGGAACATGCCAAGTCGGGCGACACGGTCGACCTGTATTTGACCAAAGAGCCGGTTACGACGGATAAAACCGTAGTCGGCGGCGCGGAAGTGCTGGACCCCGGCGAGCCGGGAGTGCTGATCGCCAAGGAAGTGCCGGTCGATCATGGGGGAAGCATAAACGGCGCGATCACCACGGGTATGCTGGACATGGACGTCAGCCAGGTTCCGCTGATGGGCAAGACGGAAGACCTCCGCGGCTTGCTGCAGCAAGGTGACTATTACTTGAGAGCCGCCTTGAATTCGCCGGGATCGTTCAAGACCGGTACCTCGCCACAAACGTTCCGGATCGTCGACCCGCTGGCTCCGGGCGAAGTGACGGACGTGCGGATCGAGCCGGCGGGCAACGGATATTTCAGTCTGTCCTTCAAGCCTGCGTCCAAAAAGCCGGGAATGGAAAACGTGGAGTTCAGCTATTCCATCTCTGCGATGCAGCAGCAGGACGGCAAGCTGGAGGCATACCCGCATTTTGCCGAGTTGTTGTATACGGAAGCGGAGCTTGCTCCTTATTGGAGCGCGGACGCCGGCCGTTATGAAGGTATCCGGGTTGGCGGATGGGCCCGGTTCGCAAACTCCAGCGAAATCAACACGCAGGATTTGACGGGACCGAAGCCGGATGCGGACGAGAAATTTACGTATATGGGGCTGGAAACCGGCCGGCATTACGTCCTGGGCGTCTCGGCGGCTGCGAAGCCAGGCAAGGAGCTGGACCCGAACGAGAACTACCATTTTGCGGGCAGAGTTGACAGCGCGAATACGCTTCTTCCGATACCGGCGGAGCCCAAGCTCGGGACGGCCGCAGGCCAGTATCCGGATTATCTGGAGGTGCTGACCAACCAGCCGGTACAAACGGTCCGCCTCGTTGCGGATCAGCGCGATATCGAGGTCGAGGCGTTTCATGACGGGGTATCGATCGGCAAAGTTGATCTGACAAATACCGGCTCGGCGAGTGAAGGCGAGATTACCTTCGACAAGTTCGGCACGGACGGTACGTTCGGTATCGAGCTGAAGGCCAGAAACAAAATGACGAACGATCGGAAAGTAACGTTTCTTTATTTGAATGTCGATAGAAGCGCGCCGATTTTGTATTTGGACAAGCCAGCGACCGGGGAGCGCTCGGTTGGCGGAGCGATCGATGTGGCCGGGACGACGTCCAAAGACGCGGAGCTGACCGTATATATCAACTCCGGTACGACGGGCGTGAAAATTCCTGTAGGGGATAACGGCAAATTTGCCGCTTCGGTGCCGATTGCCGCAGACAGTCCCGAGGCGGAGCTGCTGTTCGTAGCGCGAGACGGGGCCGGCAACGAAAATCGCGCCAAAGTATCCGTCACGAACGACGCGTTCCAAGTGCCTGCGGCGCTTGTGCTGAAGCCGATCGATACACTGGAGCCGGGCAAGACGGCAACCGTGGAACCGTATTTGAAAGTACAGCAAGGAAAAACGGCGGACGGCAAAGCGGTATTCGGCGAAGTGCCGATGACGCCGGAGCAGTCGCAGCGCGTCCGTTATTCGGTCGGCATGGGAGAAGCGGTGGCGATCGAGGAGGTTCAGGTTGCGACGGACAGCGGAAGCAAAAAAGTGTTGAAAATCGTAGCGGGACCGGATACCGGCGCGAGTCTGATCCAAGCCCGTTACGCGATCGCAGAAGCTGCAGGGCAGGAGCAGCCGGCAGCCGATCCGGTCGTGCTGGACTCCATGCTCGTCGCATCCGTTAAAGTGCCTGCTCCTGTCGGACTGGAGCGGTATGCGGTATCGACGGAGAGCATAGCGAATAACAATTCCGCGACGAGAGTAATTGTCGGGAATACCGGAGAACAGCCGGGCTATCAGATCGTGTACCGCACTTTCGCAAGTGAAGCGCAAGCGTCCTTGCCCAAGTTCGGAGACGACTTAAGCGGCTGGAGCTACTTGCCGTCAAGTCGAATCGTATCGGCCAAACCGGGGGAAGCGGTGGTCGTTGCCAAACGGACCTCTGCCAAGAAAACGGCGGTCGGTTCCTCGGGTGTCGTGAGCGCCAACGTATGGAGCGCGTCCGGCGGCTTCATGGGAGGCGGCGGCGGAGCGCCTATGGCTTCTCCGGATTCCGTCACGGTTAACGATCAGAAAGTATCGGCGGAGCGCAAGGGCGACAGCCTGACGGTTCGCGTCACAACCAAAGGCGGCGCCGATTCCGCCAAGGGAGACATCGTCGTCCGCTCGGCCGACGCGACTGTCAAGGAATTCGTACTGCGCTTCGATAAAGAAGCGGTGCAGCAGGCGAACGCAAACAAACGGACCATTCATATCGAACTTCCTCAGGCGAGCATATCGCTTCCTCCGGAGCTGCTTCAGGGCATGTTGCAGGATCTGGAAGTGACAGTACGCCCGAACGGAAGCGGCTCCGTAACCGCCCTGCAGCAGCTGGCAGCGGAAATTGGCGGCGCTTTGCTGGCGGACGGTCAAGGCGCCTGGATCGAGACGAATTTGCCCGAGGATCGTCGGAGCGTTTATTTGAAAACTACGATTCCGGTTCCCGCTTCGATTTCAGCGGAGGATATCGACGCCGTTATTTTGCGCGGCCCGAACGGGGAATGGACGACTGTTCCCTGGAAGCTCGACATCGTGAAAGGGGTTGCGTATGTGAGCGCCATGCTGACCGGAGACGGCACCGTAGCTTTCCTGGGAACCGCGGCGGACTTCGCAGACGTAGCGGACGATTTCTGGGGCAAGGCAAGCATTGAATCGGCAGCAGCCAAGCTGTTCATGCAGGGCAAGGGCGAAGGGATATTCGACCCGGATACGAACATTACCCGGGCCGAATATCCGACCGTGCTGCTACGGGTGGCCGGGCTGATGAACCGGTCCGCGTCGTCGGAATTCAGCGACGTTCCGCCGGAGGCCTGGTACAATCGCAGCGTATCGATCGCAGCCCGTCTCGGCATCGTAAACGGTCTCGATAACGGCGAATTCGCTCCGGACGCCGCGCTTACGCGCGCCGAAGCGATGACGATGGTCGGCCGGACGCTCGCTGCGCTCGGACAAAGCGGCGATCTTCCGGACGAGGAAGCCGAGCAGCTGCTCGGCGCCTTTGAAGACCAGCACCTCATTCCGGATTGGGCGCGCAAGATGACGGCTCTCACGGTCAAGTACGGCATTATTGAGGGTGACGGTTCGCTCGTGAATCCGCAAGCGCCGCTAACCAGGGCGCAGGCGGCGGCGATCGCCATCCGGCTAGACCGGTGGATTGCAAGACAGTGACAGCTGTATAGCGGCAAGCGTGCCCGCGCCGAGCCTGCAAAGCCGGTGCGGGCGCATGCCTTTCAATTGTGTTGAATTCAAGAAGGCGGTGTACAGATGGGAAGGAAGCGCAAAGCAATCTGGGGGATTGCGTTTGTTGCCGTATTGTTAGCCGTACTCGGAATGTACGGCGGATTTACCGCCAACGCCGATACGGACAAATGGTCCGATCATGCGGATATAACCTGGTACCACGAAGATTACGTCACGTTTACAATCGATACGCCGGAGAAGCTGGCCGGGGCGGCCAAGCTGGTAAACGGCGGGACCGTCGACGGCCTTCGCAACAAGACGCTGGAGGTCGATCAGGATCTCGATCTGTCTCTTTACGAGTGGGTTCCGATCGGAACCGATTTGAATCCGTTTCGCGGCGCATTGATCGCCAAAAACAACGGAACGTTTAAAATCAAAGGAATGAAGCTGTCGGGCAATCTGACTCATGCCGGTCTGGTCGGCTATATGGATCAAGGCACCGTCGGCGGCTTCGAGTTTATGGGGGGCGGCCGGATCGAGGTCGGGTCCTCGAACGCCACGGGCATCGTATATGTGATGCAGTCCGTGTACTCGCAGACGTACGGGACGGTATGGAACCTCGTCCCGGTGCCGGATACGACCGAGGCTTACGTTGGAGCGGCGGTCGGCAAGATGGTAAACAGCAGTATCGTTTACAATATTACGAACCGTATTCCGGTTCAGGCGGATTTCGTTATCAAGCATATCTATGCGGGCGGCATCGTAGGATCGGGAGAAGGAAGCATATCCAACTCCGCCAACTACGCGCCGATTACCGCCAAAGGGCCGAACATCGAAAGCGGCGGGATCGTCGGACACGGCGGCAGCCAAGGTATGGTTATGAAAAAAGTGGCCAACCAGGCGGCAGTTCTGTCGGACGGCAGCGGGACGATTCATGCCGCCGGCATTATCGGTTATGCGGCTGGCGGGCTGAGTATGGGTGATGAGAATACGCCGATAGCGAACGCAGGCGCGGTGCAGATTACGGGTGCAAAGATCGCCTATGCGGCGGGGATCGCCGGCCGGGCGGGAGCAGCTGTCGATTTCTCGGATGTGACCTCGAACAGCGGGCCGGTGACCGTGCAATCGGCGGCGGCGGAATCTTCTTATGCAGCGGCTCTTGTCGGATCGATCGATGCGGAGCAAGCGAATCCGCAGTTTGCGATCGCCTTCGCGAACTCCGCACCCGTTACGAATCACGGGGGAGCGGGCGCGCATACGGGCGTGCTGGCCGGTTCTATCAACAGCGCGTTCGTATGGGGCAAGCCTTATATAAACGGCGTAACCGTAACGGCCAGCGGTTCAAATCAGGTCTTTACCGGCGGTTTGATCGGGAAAGTGACCGGAGATGTCACCTTCACAGACGGCGCCAAAAACAATGCGGCGGTCACAGTCGGCACGACGGCGCTGAAACCGAACGAAGCGTATACGGGCGGTCTCATCGGATATGCAGGAAAGCGGGTGCTTCTAGACAGCGATGCCGCCCAAGCTTATGTCAACAGCGGAGTGATCGACGTAAGCGGAGGCACCGGATTGTACACGGGCGGGATCGCGGCGAACCGAGCTTATGCCCGAACGAGCGGAGCCGCCAGCAATAACGTATTCAGTACGGCGGACATCCGCGTAAACGGACAAAGCAAACTGTATACGGGCGGATTTATCGGCATCGTTCCGGGAGAAGGAACGGATAAGGCGATATCGGGAGCCTCGTTCCAGAACGAAATTACGGTAACGGCCGCTTCTTCCGCACCGGATCATACGGTAAGCACAGGGGGAATCGTCGGCTATTACGTCAATCAGAGCGATAGCGGCTCGGCGGTCGATTCCGCCGTATTCCGCGGCAGGATACAGTCCACGGGCGGAGGAAACGAGTCGTATACGGGCGGCATTGCCGGTTATGTGAACGGCGGCTCGATTACGAATGCGAGTGCAGGCAAGACGGCCGGCGATTTTGCCGTACTGGCCTCGGACGGCAATGCCGGCGGGATCGCCGGTTTCCTGAATGGAAGCGTAAATACGGCAGATGTGAAATATACGACGATTCGTTTGCAAACGTCGGGCGGCGTATCCGGCGGCATTGCCGGCAAGGCACAGGGCTCGATTACGGATGCGGCGTCCGGAGATGCGGCGTTTGCGGCAGGTTACAGCCTGAAGCTCGAAGCGGCCGCAAGAGACGCTGCGGGCGGCGCGGATAACGTTACGTCAGGCGGCATCGTCGGAGCGAATACGGGCGTCTTCTCGCTGACGAACAGCCGGGCGGCCAATATCGGCTTGATCAATCAGCCGGGCAGAAGCGGCTATACGCTCGGCTCTATCGCCGGCTCCTTGACGGCCGAAGCACAGCTCGGTCAAGCAGGGACGCCGATTACGGCGGATCATACGAACGTGGAGGTGCTGGCTGCGAACAGCCGGATCGGCGGAGCGATCGGGTATAACCGCTCGGGTAACGTTCATGTCAAGGCTGAGCAGATGACGTTCTCCATCCAAGGCGCGCAGGCGAAGGTTGGCGGCATATCCGGCGTCCACGACGCAGCTGTCGGAACCGTTCCAGCTTCCGACGGGCAAGGTGCGGCCGGTTTCGCTTTGGCCGCCGCGGACATCACCTTTACAACGACGGGCGCCGGAGCGTCTGTAGGCGGTGTAACCGGTGAAAACTTGGGGGATACGCCGAGAGCTTCGGCCGATGGAATCACGATTACGTCGTCCGGCGCGGATAGCCGCCTGGGGGGAATTGCCGGTACGAACCGGGGCATTCTGACGGAAAGCAGTGTTTCCCGTCTGGCCGTCGCGACGAGCGGAGAGGCCGCGGAGGCGGGAGGCGTTGCAGGACGTTCGGACGTCGCCGCAGGCGGACCCGCGGTCGCCAAGATGATCGCGCCGCGTGTCGTTGCGGAGGATACCGCGCTGGTTGCCTCTACCGGGGAACGTTCTTGGATCGGCGGTATCGTCGGTTCGGCGAAGCAGACGGAAATTGTGAACCCGCAGGTAGTGGCGGTCGCTCCGAATTACGTATCTTTGACCGTTCATGCGGCACAGAACGGAGCGGGCGGACTTGCAGGTCGGATCGAGCAGGGCAAATTGCTCGGAGACCGGACGTTAACCAATATCGAGAATTTGCTGATTACGACAAGCCCGATCTCCGTTTCCGCTTATGCGGGCGGCATTGCGGCTTATGCGGATCAAACGGCGCTGGACAAACTCACGGCCAAATCGGCAAATCTGATCGTGAACAGCACCCAGTCGGTTGTCGGAGGTATGGCCGGTTATAACCGGAGCTCGACTTCGGCTTTCATCTCGAACACGTTTATGGACGGCCTGAACCTGAAAGTGAACGGTACGGCCGCGCAAGCGACGATCGGCGGTTTTGTCGGCGTCAACGACAAGCAGGACAACGATCCGGCCGTTAATCCGGCTTCCGGAGTCAGCTCGATCCAGAACAGCCGTTACGTCGGCTCGGTGCAGGTAACCGCTCCGTCGTCCGTTACGGGCGGCATGGTGGGTGAAAACCGCAGTCTTGTGGCGAACAACAGTATCACGGATAAAATTCCGGTCTCCTCCAAAGGACAAGCCGGCGTCGTCGGCGGTCTGGTCGGCGTCAACTCGGGAACCGGTACTTTATACTATACGTACTCCAACTCGAATCTTACGATCGAAGGCGAAGGAACGGTTGCCGGCGGTCTGGTCGGCGATAATAAAGGCAGCATCATCGCCTCCTATGTCGACATCGACGTGAACGGAGGCGCGCACGGAACGCCGGGCGGGTCGGTATCCCTTGGCGGACTTGCCGGACGTAATACGGGTGCGATCGATACTTCGCATTCGGTATCCAAAGTGACGGCCAGCGGCGCCTACACGAACGTCGGCGGACTTGTCGGCGAACAGGCGGGTGGGGCGATCTCCAACTCCTATGCGGGCAATGTCGTTACCGCAACGGCTGAAGGCTCGTTCTCCGGCGGCTTCCTCGGCCGGATTACGGGCGGCGAAGTGACGACGGTGTATTCGGCCGCACAGGTGCAGGCTACGAACGGAGCTTATGCCGGCGGTTTCGCAGGACGCTACGACCATGCGAGCAAGGAACTGTTGTACAAGGCGTATTACATTAAAGACGAGGAACAGTTGATTAACAAAGACTTGCCGGATTTCGCGGACGGCAACCACCGCTGGCTGCAAGTCCATGCGCGGCTTAGCACGCTGCTTTCCTCGACGCTGATGGACCGTACGGCGTTCCCCGGCTTGTCCGGCTGGGACTTCGAGAATACGTGGAAGTACGGGTCCGTTCATGCGGAGTATAAATATCCGGAACTACAGCGGAGTGCGAACACTGGCGGAGACGGCGGCAGTGGAGGTGGCGGCGGCGAAGTGAACGCCAACATCGCCTGGTATATGCGCGACAAAAACGCATTTACGTACGACATCAGGACGGAAGCCGAGCTTGCCGGTCTTGCGGCGATCGTGAACGGCACGGTAACCGGAGCGGAGCGGTTCGACTTTGAAGGACGGTTGATCCGCATTGCGAATCCGATCCATATTCAGTCGAGACAATGGGTTCCAATCGGCAAAGCCGAAAATACGCCGTTCCAGGGAGCGTTCGACGGCGGCGGCTATTTGATCGACGGCCTGATGCTGCAGCCGGACTACGGTTATTCCGGATTGTTCGGAGTGATTGGAGAGAAGTCCAAAGTAAGCCGTGTCGTCATGGAGCCGCTCTCGGTGGCCGGCACCGGGTATACGGGCGTGCTGGCCGGTTATAACAAAGGCCAAGTGTCGAACGTGACGATAAAAGTAGCCAAAGATATGAAGATCAGCGGCGGCACGGTCGGAAGTCTGATCGGGAAAAATACCGGATCGTTTCGGGAAGTCAGCGTTACGCTGGAAAGCGGCAGCGCGCTGGAGGCAGTCGGAGCGGGTTCCGTCGCAGGCGGCCTCGTCGGCGACAATGCGCAGGCGCTCGATCCGAGCCTTTTCGACTTCCGGTCGGCAGGCGCGACGCTTAGCGGAACGGCCGGGCAAACGACAATCGGCGGCTTGATCGCCAAGCAGTCGGGCGATGTCCGCTCGTTTAACCGGGACATGGACTACTGGATTGACTTGTCCGGTGCGGACAGCGTGGCGGGAGGCCTAATCGGACAACACGTCTCGGGCCGAACCGAGGACGTGACGCTTACTTACACTACGGGTACGATTATGGCTCAAGGAGCGGGCTCCGTCATCGGCGGCTTGACCGGGGTATCGGATGCGGGCAACGCCTGGAATCGGGTAACTGTGACGGCTTCTCGGACGGATCGCCAATTGACGGGCAGCGGTACGATCGGCGGTCTCGTCGGCTTCAAGACAGGCGCAGGCACGAATCGTTTCGACATCGAGCAGGTCAAGGCGGAGAAGCTGTCGGTCGCTTCGCTTGAAGCAAGTCCCGAATCGACGATCGGCGGCGTTGCCGGCAAACTGTCGCGCGCAGCCTTGCATCAGGCTTCCTTCGATGCGGTCATTCTGGCGGCAGGCGGGCAAGTAACCGCAGGCGGGATCGTCGGCAGGGGAGAAGATTCGATTCTCGACCAAGTGGACGCCGTCTCCAACATTACGTTCGCTGCGGGGGCGGGGGATAGCTCGCTGGGCGGCATCGCCGGCGTCCTGTCTACTGCTTCTGCGGATCAGGCGTTCGATTTCGGCAGACGGGCGCCGCTTTATCCGGGCGTCTATGAAGCCAAGGTACACGGAAAACCTCTGGTTGCCGCGGGAGTGGGCAACGGAGCGGATCTGAGCGTCGGCGGCATCGTCGGCAAGCTGAATCAGGCTTCCGTCTATTACGCCAAGACGAATGTCGATCTGGCCGTTCGCGGAGCCAAGACGGCAGCAGTCGGCGGCATCGCCGGAGCAAGCAGCGGCATAATCGTCAGCTCCGAGCCGCTGCAAAGCATCAAGGCCGATTCCAGTGTCGTCTACGATATCGGCGGCGTCGTCGGACGTGCGACCGGGGGGCAGATCCACTTTACGTCTGCGGTTTCGCCGGACGGACAACATATCGAGGTGGGGCGCGCGGTGTCGAAGCCGGGGACGGTTCCCGCCGCACATGTCGGCGGCTTGATCGGCCGCGGCGACAACACCAAGGTGACGAACGCTTATGCGGCGATGCCGGTGCAAGTAAACGACGACAATCCGGACACCACGATTTATGCGGGCGGTTTCGCCGGATTGCTGGGCGACTCAGGCACAGGCAGCAGTACGATGGAACGGGTATACGCCCTCGGCTCTGTCGAGGCCAAGGGTATTACGGGTTCGTATGCAGGCGGCTTTGCCGGCTCGGTGGACCGTTATGAGATCACGGACGCCTATGCGTCCGGCCAGATCGCGAATACGGGCTACGATACGGGCAGCGGCGGCTTCGCCGGTGCGGTGGAGCGGCGCGCAGTAATCCGTCACGCTTATGCGGAGCAAGGCAGCCTAAGCACGACGGGAGTCAATCATCCGACCCGTTCGTATACGGGCGGCTTCGCGGGCTATAACGACGGAACGCTGGACGGTGTCTTTGCCAAGACGACAGCTCTGACTGTCAATGTCAGCGGGGCGAACGTGTACAAGGGAGCGCTGGTCGGCTACAATTTCCGCGACGGCAAAGTGCTATCTTCCGCTTATACGGCAGCGCAAAGCCCGATCGGCCACAGCTTGGGCACGGCGACCGGCAACGCCCAAGCGGACGCCTCGGAGTCGTATGCGGAATTCGGCAGTTGGAATTTCGAGCTGGATGCGGTGTTCCTGAACCGGTTCAACACGGCAGATTGGGCCGTAATGAATGGAAACCAGTTGTTCGGCATCGTCCGGTTGTACAATGCGGATACGGGGCTCGGCTACTACAACCTGTACCACAGAACGGCCCTCGAAAAACCGTTAATCGGGAAAATCGCTTTAGGATCGGATATCGATCTAGCCGGCAAGAAATGGACGCCGTTCGGCGATTTCAGCGGACAGTTTGACGGGCAAGGCTTTACGATCCGGGGCTTCAAGCATTCGGCCGGCTCGGCTGACGGACAAGGCTTTATGAGGGCCAACAACGGCCTCGTAACACGGGTGAACTTTGAAGATGCGGCCGTATCGGCCAGTTCGCAGTCGGGAATCGTCGCCGGTGTCAACGAGATCGGAGGCGTTATCCGCGACGTTCGGATCGGAGGCCATGTCGAAGGGCGGGACGACGTAGGCGGAGCGGCGGGCATCAACCGCGGCTTAATCGAAAGCGTGGCTGTACAGGCGGCGGTAACCGCAACGGGGAACAATACGGGCGGAATCGCCGGCGTACATGAGGGCCGGATCAGGCAATCGTATGCCGCAGGCACGGTTGCGGCCGATACAGCAGGGACGCTTGCGACGGCAGGCGGAATCGCCGGCGAGGTGAAACCGGCCGGCTTGGTGGAGCAGTCTTTCTCCTACGCAGATGTATCGGCGAAAGGCGAATCGTCCTCAGCCGGAGGTATTGCCGGCATCAGCGGCGGCTCCATCAGCCATGCGTATTCGGCAGGAAGAGTTGTCGCCCAAGGTCAAACGGCGGCCAAGTCAGGCGGGATCGCCGGTTATGCAGCCGATGGAACGATCAGCGGCGCGATGAGTTACGGAGAAGTCATCTCCGATGTGGGCGGGATTCTCCAGCCCGGCAAGACGTTATATGGCGGTATTGCCGGCCAGAAGTCGGCGGCGGCAACGATCGCGGACAGCTTCTTCAATAAACAGGCGTTGAAAATCGATACAGCTTATTATGGTCCGGATGGTAAACGGGTAAATGGAACCGTCGCCGGGGCAGTGGGCTTGACGGCTCGCCAGCTCACCCTTAACGGACTACCTCAAGGACTGGACGTAACGGTATGGGAAGCGGCTGACGGCTATTATCCCGCGCTCCGGTCGTTCGGCGGATCGAACGCTTCGAAGGTGAGCACGGCAGCGGTCATCTTAAACGAGAACGATCTGATGAGCCGAATCGGCAGCAGCTTCCTGCTGACTTCCGACCCGGCGGTTCAATGGCAAGCGGACACGTCCGTCAGACTGGTCCGGGACGGTGCAGGTGTGCTGACGGGAAGTCTGAATAAGACAATCCCTGCCGTCTTGCAGGTTCGGTCGGGCGAAGAGAGCCGCAGTATCCGGATTCAGGAGCCGTCGCTCCGGTATGCTCGGACGGCACCGGTTCCGAAGGCGGCTTCGAGCGGACTGACCTTCACCGATAAGGTCACGGTAACGCTGACTACCGACGAGCCGTCCGCCAGTATTTACTATACGCTGAACGGCAGCGAGCCGAACGCAGGCTCGCAGCTGTATACGGGGCCGATCACGTTAACCTCGACAACGACGATCAAGGCGGTTGCGGTCGCGGAGGACATGGAAGACAGCCCGGTGATGACGGGGACGTGGACGAAGCAAAGCGGCTTTATGGGCGGAGGCGGATTCTTCATCGCTCCCCCGGCGATTGAAGCGGCGATCGGCGGCGATAAAGTCGCAGCTAACGGTTCCGAGCCGGTCAAGGTAGCGCGAAACAGCATCCTTCAGCTGAAAGCGCCAGCGGGCCAAGTGATCTACTACACGACCGACGGCAGTACGCCGACCAAAAACAGCAAAGTATACAAGGAAGGCAGCATTGTCATTACGGGCGGCATGACAATCAAGGCGATTACGGACAAGGACGACCGCGTCGTGACGATCAAGTATGAGGTGGAGAATGCCAAGTACGAGCTTAAGAAGGATGCGGCGGAGGTGAACTATATCGCCGGCGGTGAGAATAATCAATTCCGGCCGGATGAGGCGATCACCCGCTATGAACTGCTCGAGGCAATTACGCAACTGCTCGACAAGGAAGACGTCAGCGTGGACAACGTGCTTGCTGAAGTGAAAGAGGAAGCGAAGGCCGATGTTGCGTTCTTTACATCAGCCGGTATTATCGAAGGTTACCCGGACGGCACGTTCGGCGGGGAACGGGGATTGACCCGCGCCGAATTTGTCGTGATGATGTCCCGCGTACTCAAGCTGGACAGCGACGCACAAGGGACAACGGCATTAACTGACCTGGCCGGACATTGGTCGGAGCGGTATGTCAACGCGTTTACACAGGCCGGTTATGTGGACGGTTTCCCGGACGGAACATTCCAGCCGGATCTCGAAATTTCGCGGGCGCAGGCGGTCGTCATCATTAACCGGATCATCGGCGTGAAGAAGCAGGACGCGCTGTCGGCCGTATTCAGCGACCTGACCGAGGATCATTGGGCGTTCCATGATATTATGGCGGTGTCGAAGTAACAGAGGGACCGGGAAGGGCGGTTATGGACGATTGAAACGTAAAATTGCAGCGTTATGCATGCTCATATGCTTATTGTCCGGTATGGCGGTCTGGCTGAACGCTGAGGCGGACGCTCCCGTTACGTATAACGCTGAAGACATTTTCGAACAAGGCGGACAGACGGTCTTGTATATCCGGGTTCTCCGGGAGGACGATTCACTGAAAGCGACGGGAACGGGAGTTGTGTTATCGCCGGACGGACTGGCCGCAACTGCTTATCACGTAGTTAAGGGGGCGGAGCGTATCGAAGGTATGCTCCCCGACGGCCGCGTGATCAGCCGGATTGAGGTGCTCGCCTATGACGAGCAGACGGATGCCGCGATTGTTCGGCTGCCCGCTCCGGACGACGGGAAGAAGGGCGCCTACGCTTATTTGCCTGTCCGGGAGCCGGCTGTGAGATACGGCGAAAACGTGTTTGCGATCGGTTATCCGATGGCCAACACCCCGATCATTACCGAGGGGATCGTCAACAGCCCGCGCGCCGAAGTGAACGGTCGCAGCCGGATTTTAACGTCCGCCCAGATTGCCAGCGGCATGTCGGGCGGGCCTGTGATCGACCGCTACGGCCGCGTCGCAGGAATCATATCCGGGTCGCTGCGGACGATGAACAACATTCACCTTGTGATCGGCATGGACGACATCCGTATGTTGCTGGACGCGCACAAGATCACGCTGGAGGCGTCATAACGGAGCTTTGCAGAAAGACAGCCGCTGCTACAGAGGCTTGGACAACGACCCGCAAGAGCGATGCTTTCATAGAAAGCAATCCTCTTGCGGTTTTTTCATTCAATTGACAGGTCACGCGGGGGCTGTGAAGCCTGCCTGAGATTGAGTCCCCCCGATATCCGGAAGGTCTCAAAAAAGAATTGCGTTGTCATTATATATAATGTATTGTGTATATTATATGGACCATTGCCTTCGGGAGGGGTTTTCTTTGAGCGAGAAACAGTACGAGTTCCGCAGAAGACTGGAAGAGGTACATAAGCCCAACCGGCGCGATCCGGATGCGAGGCCCGGTGAGGACGAGCTGGAGATTGACGGTAGCTGGCAGATCGTCATCCCTTCGTCCGCAAGTCCGCAGTTGCTGCATGTGGCAAAAGATTTGCAGGATTACTTTTTTACCAGCATGGGCGTATCGGTGTTGCTTCGGCGCGTTGAGCGGATCGAAGAGGTTGCGTCCACCGGCAAGCAAGTGATCGTCCTGGCTGCGAAGGCGGAGCTTCCCGGAGTCGGTCATGCGCTGACGAAGACCCGGAGTTATCGTATCGTAGCGGAACGCGAGCGGATCGTCGTCTGCGGCAACGAGGACCGGGGAACCGGGCAAGGAAGCTACTTTCTGGAAGATGTGATGAACCTGCGAGAGGCGCCGTTCGTACGCTGCCAGGATCTGACCCGCGAGCCGTTGTTTTCCCCGCGGATGATCCATTCGGGATGGGGGCTCGATCATTTCCCGGATGCCCACCTGAACGCGATGGCGCATGCCGGCATCGATGCGATCCTCGTGTTCGTGAAAGGGATCGACGAGACGCCGTTCGGCTATCAGGACTTCAATCATACGATCGATCGTGCGGAACTGTTCGGACTTGACGTGTATATGTACAGCTATGTGGCCAGCCGCAAACACCCGGAGGACGAGGACGCTCTCGACTATTACGAAAGCACCTACGGCCGAATTCTGGAGAAATATTCCCGGTTCAAAGGCATTATTTTCGTCGGCGAATCGTGCGAGTTTCCGAGCAAGGACCCGAATACGACCGGCATGCTCCGGCTGGAATGGCCGAAAGACAAGCCGCGGACGAAGCCGAGCCCGGGCTGGTGGCCGTGTTACGATTATCCGCAGTGGCTGGAGATGATCAAGAAAGTTACCCGCAAGCACAATCCCGAGCTCGACATCGTGTTCTGGACGTACAACTGGGGCTACGTCGGCGAGGAGCAGCGGTTGAAGCTGATCGAATCGCTGCCGACGGATATTACGCTGATGGCTACGTTTGAGATGTTCGAAGTGTATGAAAAAGATGGAGTGACGTTCCGCTGTGCGGATTATACGGCTTCCTTCGAAGGGCCGGGCAAATATTTTGCCAGCGAAGCAAAAGCGGCTCATGCCCGGGGAATCCGTCTGTATACGATGGCGAATACCGGAGGGCTGACCTGGGATATCGGAGTTATTCCGTATGAGCCGATCCCGTACCAATGGGCGCGCAGACATGCGGGCTTGCTGCGGTCGAGACGGGATTGGGGATTAGCGGGACTTATGGAGTCGCACCATTTTGGCTGGTGGCCTTCTTTCGTCAGCGATCTGACGAAATGGGCGTACTGGAGCCCGTCCCCTTCGCAGGAGGAGACGTTTGCGGCCGTGGCCCGGCGCGACTTCAGCGAACCGGCGGTGCCGCTTGTGCTGGAAGCGTGGAGTCACTGGAGCGAAGGAATCCGGCATATTATTCCGAGCAATTACGACCAGTACGGTCCGTTCCGGATCGGTCCGTCCTATCCGCTTGTTTTTCGCGAGAAGGTAGAAATTCCGGCGGCCTGGTATGCTCATTTCGGCAACCAGATTATCGCTCCGAATTATGGGCAGGGAAACGAGCTCGAGTCCTATAAGCGGGTCGATACGGAGATCCGAAGCTTGCAGAAGATGGCGTCGCTGTGGGAGCAAGGCAATGCGAGCATCGAACGGGCGCTGGAGCAAACTCCGCCGCGGAAGCGGGAGGAAGGATTGCTGCTGCTGAACTTGAACCGGTTTATTCACCGCACTGTCTTGACCGGCATTCACACGAAGATGTGGTGGAAGCTGCGGCATCAGTTGCTGAACAACACGGATCAGGCGCAAACAGCGGTATTGCTGGAACAGCTGGAGCAAGTAGCGCTGCAGGAGATTGCCAACGCGGAGGCAACGATCCCGCTCGTGGAAACCGATTCGCGTCTCGGCTGGGAGCCGAGCATGGAGTATATGACCGATCCGGAACATCTGCGCTGGAAGATCGCCCAGGTGCGGACGGTGCTTGAGAATGAACTGCCGAATTATCGCGCGGAGCTGGGGGACAGTACGTCCGTAAGTTCTTGAGCTGCTGGATGTCCGTGGAAGGTAAACAGGCCGCTTGGTCTCTTTATGAGGCCGGGGCGGCTTGTTTGTTTGAGCGGGGAATCGGTTCGCGAGCTGAGACGGAGTGGGACTACGATCCTGTATACGACCCACTATATGGAGGAGGTCCAGTCTCTTGCATCCCGCGTCGTCATCCTGGATCAAGGACATGTTATCGCCCAAGGCACGATCGATGAGCTTGTGAATCGGATCCAGCACGAAGAAAAGATTAAGCTGGAAGCAGCCGAATGGTCGGAACATCTGATCGCCAAAATCGAGCGGCTGGACGGGATCAAAAAGGTCGTGCGCGAAGGAACGGTGCTGATCATCATTTCAAGGCCCGGAGCGGGCAACCTGGACCGTGTGATTTCCATCGTTCAAAGCGCCGGCGGAGTAAAGTCGGTTCATGCGTAAGCCTACCCTCGAAGACGTCTTTCTTACGCTTACGGGCAAGCAATTGCGCGATCGCGAGGAGGCTTAAGATGCTATTATTTCAAATGAGCTATTATTCGCTGCTGAGGATGCTGCGCGAGCCGATCGGACTATTGCTGCTCGTAGGGCTGCCGCTAGTCGTCATCAGTATAGTGGGAGTGGTCTGGTCCGGGGCGCTATCGGGCGTAGAGGGTGTGCCCGGGCTGGACTGGACGGCAGTCACGACGATCATGGGCGTTCAGTTTTTTATATGCGAGCTCGTTGCTCAGGGCTGCTCCAACCGTGAAATTGCCGAGCGGCTGTTCATAAGCGAGGGAACGGTTCGGAACACTTTGTCTGTCATATTGGAAAAGCTGCAAGTCAGAGACAGAACGCAGCTGGCGATTAATTACAGGAAGCGATCTCCTCTTTCTTGACACGGAAAAGGACGTTATCTATACTTTGGTTTAAACGTTTAAACGTACTGCAAAGGGAGTGCACCGTGTGACGGAACATCGGCAAGCTACCGTGTTCGATGTAGCTAAAGAGGCAGGCGTATCGACGGCGACCGTGTCGAATGTGCTGAACCGCCGCAGCGTTCCGCTTTCGGAAGAGACGATCCGGAAAGTCGAGGAAGCGGCGGCCAAGCTCGGCTATCGGCGCAACGGGATGGCAGCCTCGCTCAGCCAGCGCAAAACATACGAGCTCGGCCTGCTGCTGCCGAGCCTCTTCGGCTATTACGGCTTGTTTGCGGAGCAGATGGAACGGACGGCTTACGCCTACGGCTACCATCTGTCGGTATTTTCGACCGACATGGATTCGAACATTGAGCGAAGGCTGCTGGAGAAGCTGCTGGAGCGGCGCGTGGACGGGGTGTTCAGCCATGGGCTGGCGATGTCGTCGGATTCGGTAGGCAAAATTGTTAACGACGGGACGCCGATCCTTTTTTTCAATTGCTGGAACGAGGCGAAGGATATGGCGATCGGCACTGTTAATCTGAACGTCTATCAGGCGACTCTCGATGCGGTCGTTCATTTGCGGGCCCAAGGATGCCGGTCGATTTATTATTACGGCTACCGCAAGGCGTTCGCGACGAACGAGCAGCGGAAGATGGGGTTCCGCGACGGGCTGCGCCTAATCGGGGAAGGGCTGCGGAGCGGGATGATCGATGCGGACGATCTGCCGCCCGAGTCGCTTCCCGAATGGCTGGCGGAACAAAGCGCCGGAGCGGAGCCCGCTGGCGTCGTCTGCTTTGACGACTGGAAGGCGTTCGTTTGTTTGAACCGGCTGATGGAGCACGGCTATGCGGTGCCCGGGCGGTTTAAGGTGGTTGGCATCAATAACGAATTTATTGCCGAGCACTCGTACCCCGGCTTGTCTTCCTTCAGCATCCCGTACGAGTTGCATGCGGACATTTCGTTCCGCTGGATGCTGACGCATCTGGGGGAGCAGGCGAAGCTGACGGCGAATGGCGAGGCGGATTTTCCGCCGCCGCAATCGGGCGGAGTGCTGAAGATTCCGTTGACGCTAGTCGAGCGGCTATCGTCAGCGAGGTCGGATTGAATCGGACATATGAGCTTTCTCATAAGAGGCAGGCCCTATACGATGGGGATCTGCCTCTTCGTCATTCTGCTCAGCCTGAGGCTGCACATCAGCTTGTCCGGCTACTTGGCGCTTTGCTCCCCTTTTCCAAGCGTCACGACGACCAACTCCGGCCGATTCCAGATTCGTACCGGAATGATGCTGTTCCCGAGACCTCGGCTTACGATCATCGAAGTATCGCCCTCCGTGTGAAGGCCGCTCGTATACCGGGGAAACAGCCCTTGATCGGGAGCGATCAGGCCGCCGACGAACGGAATCCGGAATTGACCGCCGTGGGCATGTCCGGCGAATACCAGATCGATGCCGGCGTTTGCGTACAGCTGGAGCTTCTCCGGCCGGTGGGACAGCAGCAGCGTGAGAGAGTCCGATTGGCTCGGGTGAAGCGCAGCCAGCTTCCGCTCCAGGTCGCGATCGCTTATGGCTGGGGTGAAGGCCGGGTCTTTCAAGCCCAGCAACTCGATCGTATCGCCGTCTTTTGCCAGCTCGACACGACGATCGTCCATGATGACAACGCCGGCCTCCAGCAGCCGTTCGGACAGCTCCGCGTATACGCCGGACCATTTCTCGTGGTTGCCTGTGACGTAATAGGTGGGCGCCAAAGCCACCGCTTGCTCGATATAGCTCATGGCCGCCCCGATATCGGTGCGCTTGCTGTCGATCAAGTCCCCCGTAATGACGATCAGATCCGGGTTGGCCCGTCTGGTAGCCCGGACCAGCCGTTTTTGATTGGCGCCGAACGATTTGTTATGCAGATCCGAGACGTGCACGAGGGTAAAGTCATCAAAGGAATCCGGCAGCCCGGGGTGGACATAGCGGATCGAAGTCGTCACAAGGTGATTGTTCTGCCAATAAAAAAAGCCGGTCAGGCAAACGAGCCCCGCCGCGATCAACAGTCCGAGCTTTCTCCCGTTTCTCTTCCTTCCCGAAGTCATGTCAGGCCTCGCTTTCAAGAAAATGAGGTTCCAATTCCAACTTTCTTCCAGTATACCACGACTTGAACGGTATGAAGACACTGTACGGCGGCTCTCTCGGAATGTGTAGATATAGGTATGAAACAGGTTACGGAATTAGCTGGTCAAATCCCGTAAGACCCCGCATAATGTAGATAGTTACCAGCAGTTCATATCAACGAAGCGGGGAAGGGTTAGCGTCTATGGCGGCCAAACAACGAAGCACGTATTATACGCCCCGGAAGGTCGAGGCAATGCGCCGGAATGCAAACGTTTACGAATGGGCGAAGCGGGAGAAGGAACGGGCAGCGGCGCTCGGCGACGTCTATGTGCGGCTCGGCTGGGAATGGCTGTGGAACGTGCCGACGCCCCAGTCGGTGCCGCGGAGCTATGCGGTGAACCAGCAGGCGGGCTGTCCCGTGTGCGGCGAGAGCCATCATGCCTACGGCCGGTGGCCGTGGCTGGCCGATCCGCTCGCGAACCCGTGGAAGCTGGAATGTCCGGGCTGCCGCTCGGTGTTTCCTTCCAACGATTTTGCCGCTTATTACGAGAGCGGCAAAGACGAGAACGGACTGTTCCGCCGCGAGCTTGCGGACGACCGGTATTTGCGCAACGAGCTGTACCCGGATCGGGGAGAGAAGTGGGGCGTAGACGACAGTCTCGGCTGGGTCGCTGATGACGGGACCCGGTATACGTTCGTCGCTTTTTATAACCATTGGAAAGTATGGATCGGGATGATCGATCCGCTCGGCAACCGGTTTCCGAAGACGGATGCTCCGTGGGGTCACGGCGGGATCGTCGACAATGCGCTGGCCCAGCTTCGCGACGCTTATCTGTATACGGGGGAGCCGAAGTACGCCCGTGCCGGGATCGTGCTGCTGGACCGGGTGGCCGACCTGTATCCGGACATGGATGCGGCCGCTTATCTGTGGGAGGACGGCTTCCTCCATTCGCACGGCTTAACCGGGCAGGGCAAAATCGTAGGCAGCATCTGGGAGACGGCGATCGTCAAGACGTTTATATCCGCGTACGATGCCTTTTACCCGGAGATGACGGGCGAGGATCGGGAACTGGTCCTTTTTTTGCAGGAGAAGGCGGTCCGCTTGGTTCAGCCGTACGAGAAAAGCAGCATGGAGCGGCTCCGGGCCCATATCGAAGACGGCATCTTGCGGCCGGTCTATGGTGCGGTCCGGAAGGCGCAGATCAAAGGCAACAACGGCATGCACCAAAGCGCGCTGGCGCTTGCCGCCGTCGTGCTAGACGAATCAGGGACGACCGAGGAGTGGCTCGATTTCGTTTTTCAGGACGGCGGGGTCGAGCGGACGGAGCAGGGCGGGTGGAGGGTGACCGGCGGCAACGTCAGGCGCTCGCTTCTTCGCGATGTAGACCGCGACGGCTTCGGGGACGAAGCGGCGCCGGATTACAATTATTTGTGGGTGGAGGCGTTCCGGCAGCTCGCGGATATGCTGCACGGTTACGACCGCTACCCGCAGGGAGACTTTTACCGCAACCCGAAGTTTCTGCAAATGCTTCGGGCCAATTCCCGCCTGTACATGCTGGACCGGTTCGTACCGTCGATCGGGGACAGCGCCTCGGCAGGCAATCCCGGACTGGTCGGCAGGCTGGAGACGTTTGTAGAAGCGTTCGAGAAGACAGGCGAGCCGCTGTTCGCGCAGATGGCATACACGCTGAACGGCTGCACCTTCGAAGGGCTGCGCGGGGGGATTTATTCCCCGGACCCGGACGGCTTGCGGGGCGGCATTGAAAAGGCCGTGGCCGATCATGGTCCGCTTCCGCATAGCAGCGTAAATCTGGGCGAATACGGCTTCAGCGCTTTAAGGGACGGTGGCGGCGACGCCAGGCGCGGCTTATGGATGTATTACGGCCGCAACTTCGGGCACGGTCACAAAGATACGCTCACGATCGGGTTGTTCGCCTTCGGTCTCGATCTGCTGCCCGACATGGGGTACCCGGAGAAATGCGACAATTCGCATCAAAAAACGCATCATTGGGACCGGAATACGGTTTGTCATAATACGGTCGTGGTGGACAGCGGGAAGCAGCGAAATTCGATTGTGGGCACGACCCGGCTGTTCGTCGGGGAAGGGCCGGTACAGCTGATCGAGGCGGAAGCGAAGCAGGTGTATCCGCAAACGGACGTTTACCGCCGCTGTACGGCGCTCGTAAGGGTGGACGAGGCGAACTGTTATGCGATCGACGTGTTCCGGGTGAGAGGAGGCGCCGAGCACCATTACATGTTCCACGGCCCCGAAGGGGAAGTGTCGGCTGAGGGTTTGCGGCTGATTCCGCAGCGATCCGGGACGTACGCCGGACCGGACATCGCCTACGCGGAGCCGTTCGACGCCGATCCGTCCGAGCCGCTGACTGCCTACTTCGGCAGCGGATTCCATTACTTGACGAACGTGGAAAGGGACAGCGCGCCTCCCGGACAGTTCGCCGTGGAATGGGCCGTTCACGATACATGGGGCGTGCTGGATCAGCCGGATGCCGATATCCGTCTACGGCTCACGATGCTGGGGCAGATGGACGAGGCGGCGCTCGCCGTCGGGCGGCCGTCTCAAAACCGGCCGGGCAATCCGCAGCGGCTTCGCCAGCTCATCGTGAAGCGCCGGGCCGCGGGCGGGGCCAGCCGCTTCGTATCGCTGATCGAGCCTTACCGGAGCGAGCGCCTGATCCGCTCGGTAACGGAGGTCGAGGTGCAGGGAGACGGCAGTGCCGACGAGGCGGTCGTTTTGAAAATCGAGCGGACGGACGGCCGCACCGATTATTATATTCAATCGGCGGACGCTGAGGCGAAGCTGCGCTTCGTGACCGACTGCGGGAACCGAATCGTGTTCCAGGGCAAGGCGGGGTTGTACGCGGAAAGCGGCGGCACCTCCGTCTATGCATTCGTAGCCGGCGGGAGCTGTATCGGTCCGGAGGAAGCGCCGTGCATTCATGAGGCGGTGGGTTCCCTGGCGGGAACCGTGACCGGATTTACGCGGGAGCCGTCCGAGAGCAACAAGATTCGCATACGGTTGAGGCCCCATCCAAGCGCTGCCGATCTGCTGGCCGGCAAGCACATCCATGTCGGAGGAAGCGGGCGCAACCCGGTATACCGGATCGAACGGTGCGTATCCGGCGGCCCGGACGAGTATGAGCTGGATATCGGGTACACGACGCTGATCGAGGACATGGAGGAACCGGCTAGTACCGGGACAGGAACATCCGGCGAAGCCGTTTCCTACCGGTATGCGATCGCGGAGAGCGACCCGTTTACGATTCCTTTGTATACGGAATGGCACGGCTAAGCGAAGCGGAAGGCTGTCCTCAGGCGTAGCGCATCTGAGAGGAGAGGCGCGGGGGCAGCCAGACACCGGAAAGCAGATAGGAGCGGTTTGTACCTTCTATTTTGTGTTAAATCCGCTTGGATGGGGAAATAAGAGCGGTTTGGGACCGTTACTATTCGCGAAAAGGGTGCGCCCCCCACCAGTCGGCTGAAATAAAGGGTGCAAATCGCTCCTATTTCTCTCTCTGATCCCTATATACGGAAAAAGAGGATTCGAAAGACTCTTGTTGGTACTAGAGCCTAGCAGCCGAATAGCCGAGTACAAGTTGCTCGAAAGAATAAGGTTTGCAGGCTTACAGGTTTGCGGTCTTACAGGTTTGCGGGTTTAAGGGCTTACGGGTTTACGAACTTGCGGGTTTACGGGGTTACGAGGGGGGCTTTCCCAAAAGTGCTCACATAATATGGGGAAATCCCGATTTCCAAACGAAAGGAACTCAAATTCCACGGTAAAGTGGAGGTTGAGTTCCTTTTTCTCGAAGCAAACCGTTTCTATGCGGGCGCGCCAAATCGCTAAATGACTTTGGAGAGAGCCCCTTACTTACTCTTACTTAGTTACTTGGCCGGCGGCGGCGTACCTCCTGCCCAAGCTTGGTCGAGCAGCTTTTGGCCTTCGGTCTGAATCGTGTGGATCGCTTCCTCGATCGTTTTGCGGCCGTTCACCGCTTCGTCGATTTCGTGGATATAGAGCAACTGGAACGGAGTGCTGAACACCGGATAAAACGTATCCGGCACGGTGACGGTAAGATCCAACTCCTCTTTCTTTCGCTTCAGCATATAAAAGGGTTCCAGACTTTGCCCGTCTTTCGTTGTGGCGAAGGCGGTCCGGCTGGAGAACACGTCGTCCATTTTCATCTTGACCTTAGCCGCTTCCTCGCTGTTGAAATATTGGACGATTTTCCATGCCGTCTCCGGGTTTTCTCCGTTGGCTGAAATGGCGAAAACCGTGCCGACGTCGAAGCTTCTCGTGTACTCCGGATTTGCCGGGTCGACGGGTACCGTAACGACGTCCCAGTTAAAATCCTGGGTGCCCCACTGTTTCATCCGAAACAGCTGTTCGGTGCCGCTGATCGTCATGGCCGCCTTGCCTCTGCTGAACAGATCCATCTCCTTCGTCTCGTCCGGGCCGTAACGAACCGGTTTGCCGTCCTTGTAGTAGTAGTACAGGTTTTTGCTTCGAAAACCGTCAATAATGTGCTTGAACGATTTCTTCCATATGTCGGATTCGAATGTCAAGCGTTTCATGTCCGGGCTTATATAAGAGGCGTTCTCTGTAGCTGCCAACGTTTGAATGAAATCGAAAGTCGTCCAATATTTAAGATGAATGCCGTAGATCCGTTTTTCCGGATCGGGATCGACCGGAAAACGCCGGGACAGCTCCATCGTCTCCTCCCATGACATCTGGTTTTTCGGATACGGTACGCCGTACTTGTCGAACAAGTCTTTGTTGTAATACAGCCCCGAGCTTGTAATTTCAGGCGCCAGCCCGAACAGCTTGCCTTCATCATTCTCCTTCAGGCGGTCGATCGCGGCTGGTATGAACTGGCTCAGATCGAAGCCGCTTTTGCGGGCGAACGGCTCGAGATCGAGCAGCATCCCTTTATTTGCCCAACGCGTGTATAACTCAGAATGTACGATAACCAGATCCGGCTTTTGTTCCAGGATTAGTTTTTCATACGCATCGTAGTAGCTTTTTCCGGGCACAAATATTTGATCGATTGGAATAATCTCTACCTCGACGTCCGGAAATTTAAACGCAAAATAGTCCCCGTAGGTCAAATTAAACGATTCCTCACTGCCGAACGGTATACGCACTACTTTCCGGGTCTGATCGTCGGCAGGTTTGGTCGTGCAGCCGGCCAGCAGAAGGGAGCCGGCCAACAGGGCGGCCAGCGCTCCGCAGGCCAGCCGCCGGACCGGCGCCGGATGGCGGCTTTTCTTTCCAACGTTATCCCACTTCATCGGTTTTCTTGCCCCCATCCCCATCACGGTTTTTTCTCCGCTTTCGCCTGCTCGATCGCCGTTTGTCCGCGCTGCTGTATGGCGCCGATGGCGTCGTCCAGATTTTTGGTCCCGGCTGCCGCGGACTTCAATTCCTCGTTAACGATCGTCGACAGCGAGGTGTACAAAGGCCGATCCATAATGGCCAGGCTGCTTGGCTGACCATCGGGCCTTAACATCGTGAAAGCTTCCAGCCTATACGTAATCGGCGTCCGCGATTCGAACTTGCGGGAGTACAACCCGAAATTGCCGGTATAAGAAGAGGCAACTTTTCTGGTCATCGCTTCGCTGTGGATCGACTTGATCAGCTCCCAGCCGTCCCTTGCATTCTCCGAATTTGCGGGAATCGCATAAATCTCGTCAATCCGGAACGTGGACGAGACATTCGGCTTTGCCGGGTCGACCGGCTCAGTCACAATATCCCAGGCGAAATCGGCGAGATTATACCGCTGCTTGGCCTGGATCAGGTCGTTTGCCGTACTGTTCGTCGAAACCATCATCGCCGCGTTGCCGGTCAGGAACGGGTTGCGTTTGTAAAAATCGGCTCCGGATATGCTGCCCGTGAGCGGCTTCGATTCATAGAGCCAGCCTTTCTTCACGCCATCGGCAACGAACTGGAAGATGGAGCGCCAGGCGTCCGTATTCGCCGTCATTTTGCTCGCGTCGGCATCGGTCAGGCCGATTCCCTTCGTACGTCCTATGCTCTCGGTGGTGCCGTAAGGGGACGCCGAATACGGGATCAATCCGTATACGCGGTCTTCACCCTGCCCGTTTGCCGGAAACCTTTGGGCCAGGGCGAGTACGTCCTCCCAGCTCATCTGGTCAGTCGGATACGGGACGCCGTATTTATCGAACAGCGACTTGTTGTAATAAAGAGCCTGGGTCGAGAAGTTGGGAGCCATTCCGTATAACTTGCCCCCGCCGGCTTCGCGAATCGTTTCGACTACGCTTTCCTGGAAAACGCCGAGATCGTATTTTTCTTTTTGAATGAACGGGTCGAGCGGCAGCAGCAGTCCTTTATCCGCTAACTTCTTATAAACCTCCATCGGCACGTACACGACATCCGGCTTTTCCTTCTCGATAAATTCCTCGAACTGGACCGCCCGCTCTTTCTGCGGATCGTAAGGCGGGGAGCTGACGGCGTCCACGTCCATATTCGGATATTGGATAATGAAGGCATTTCCATAACGGCTCATAAAGGACATGCCGTCGGCCCATTGTACTTTGATCGACCTTTCCGTCTTGACGTCGAACTGCGGCGTTTCGACCTTTTGCTTGAACAAGCCCATTATCGGTTCCCGCTGGGTAAAGAGGACGGCTGAAGCAAGCAGCAGCGCGGCGGCGGCAACCCACACTTTACCGCGGGATCGTTTCGGTGTCGCTTCCATGGCGATTCGTTCCTCCACGCTATTCATTAATTTGGGCGGCACGCCCTTCGGATTTAAAGGAAAATGTTTAAGCTCTTTTTCCCAATCTGGGAATCGTTTCGGTCTCATCTTCGTCGCCTCCTTGCTCTCCGGTTAGTATGAATCGGACAATTGTTCCTTCAGCAATAACGGCACCTTCGCCCGCGCCCGGTGAAGCCGGGACTTGACGGTGCCTTGGGAGATATTCAGCATGGAGGCGATTTCGGGTACGGTCAACTGGTGGTGGGCGTATAAGAGCAGCACTTCCCGCAGCTTTTCGGGCAGATCCATAACCGCCTTCCAGACATCGCCGCTTACCATCCGGCTCAGCACTTCCTTTTCCGTGGAGGAAGCCGTTTCCGACCTGCGGATCGTAGCCATCAGAAGCACCCGGCGGGCCCATGCCGATTTGCGGTGATCTTTGGCGACGTTTCGCGTAATCGCGAGCAGCCATGTTTTGACGCTCGATTCCCCCCGGAACGAGAACATGCTGCGGTACACCTTGATGAAGACGTCCTGGAAGATGTCGTCCGCCTGATCGAAACGGCTCGTCAGGAAAAACGCATAGTTCCATACATCGTTGCCGTACCGCTCCATCAGGTCGCGCAGAATGACGTTTTTGTCCGTACTGTCGGACAGCGTGCTCAAATAGTCCAAACCCACTTTTCGTTCACCTCGATTATTGGACGACGCGCTGATTAAAAGGGTTCCGTAGAAGTTGAACCTATGGTAAGCTTTCTCGCGGACCATGCGCAAGCGATTAGAAGTGTATCTTCCAGGGAATCCGGCTGCGGAAGAGATTACCGGTGAGTAGTATGGGTTCCCGTTGCGAAAAGCTGAGCGGACCTAGTGAGTATAGCGGTAACATTCAAAACCCCTCCAACGGATTGTTGGAGGGGGGCGGTGCCTGGGAGCGTTTCGATTCGCGGCGGACAGCCGTCAGTTGCCTTTGCCTTTCTCGGTGACGATGTGCTGCCGGATCTGCTCTTCCGCGTCGCGAAGCGCCGTATTGACATCTTTGACATTTTTGACGGCGTTCGTATATTCGGCGGTCAGGAGGCTGTACGCTTTCGTGTAATAATTCGAATTGGGCGGTGCGGCCGCAGATTTGCTCTTGAATACGCCTTCGATATGTTTGCCTTGCAGCTCGGGGAGGTCTTGGCCAAACGCTTGCCTGAACTTCGGATCTTTCATGACCGACAGTTTGGCCGATTTTCTGGACATGACGGTCTGCACTTCCTCGGAGAACAACACCTCGAGCACGCGCATCTGGTCATCCCGGTTTTTGCTCATCGCCATCGGAATCATGCAGTGCAGGTCGTACATGCCGTACGTATCCGGCTTCTCTTTGTAGCTGGGGAATTGGGCTACGTCCCAGTTCAGGTCCGGGGTTTGTCTGAGCCGCAGAAACAGATTGATCGTCGGGATCATTGCAACGGTTTTATCTTTCAGGAACCGGTCGATCGGAGAGCCGCCGACAAACTCGTTGCCCGGAATGGCGTAGATTTGTTTGCCGATGTCAAACGCTCTTTTGTACGGGTCGCTGTTCACCAGCACTTTATCGGTTTTCTGATCGATGATGTTGAGGGACATGGGGAAGAGGAGGCGGTTGAGGTCGTCGATTTCGATGCCGCGGTACTGAATGTCGTTTTCCTTGCGGGTTACTTTTTTGGCAAGTTCGATAACGTCTTCCCAGAGCATGCCGTCCTTCGGGTAAGAGACGCCGAATTTATCGAATATGTCTTTGTTGTAGTAGAGGGCGTTTAAGTTGTTGGCGTAAGGGAGGGCGTACAGTTCGCCTTTCTCCGAGTTGGCGATGATCGTATCCAGCGCGCCCTGGTCGAATCGGCCAAGATCAAAATTGTACTGTTTCGCGAGCGGCAGCAAATCGAGATACACTCCCAAATCCTTGTAAGCGGTCAGACGGCCGTGGTAAGTGACGAGAAAGTCGATCGATTCGCCCTTGGAGAGCAGCTCCGGCAAATCTTCCGTCGTTTTGTCCATCTCCACGGTCAGGTGCGGATACTTTTTCTTGACCGGTTCGGCAATCAGTTCGTTGAAATCCTGATCCGTAAAATATCCCCCCAGCTGGTGAACCCGGATTTTGACGGGATCGAGCGGCTTTTCCGCCGGTTTGACCGAGACGTCGGTTGGTTGTTGACTGTTAGAGCACCCAGCGAAAACGGTTACAAAGGCGGAAAGAAAAAATATGAACCTTTTTCTTCTCACTACATCATACCTCCGTTCGTTCGAATGGTTGTTCCGATTTAAAACCGGGCCGTCTGGATCGCATGCGGCGGGGGAGCAAGGGCCGGCAATAAATTACCTTATTATATAGCGGTAAAGCAAACGGAAACAAGGTTCGTTTGGTTGGTTTTTTCCTCTTTTTATGCAATAAATCCCGATAATCGTTGTGGAATCTCTTTCAATCTTTTGTTTTGCTGCTGCTTATGTAAAATTATGTAATTTATTAGATTGAAATGTCGGATATACCCGCCTTGATTGTCGAACGATAGTCCGCTGGCTGCAGCCCTGCGACGCATCTTTTCTCCCCGAAAGGGAATATCGAGATATATCGAGATATCCTAAGGGAAAGCGATGAAAGGACCGATAACCATGAAAAAAGTTTGAAATATCGCTTTTTTCTATGATAAAATGAGGATATGCTATCCGGAAAGGAGGTAAGGACATCTTGATAATACGCGAGAAATCCCGGGTAACGATTAAGCTGCTCGTTATGTTCGCCCTTGTATGGTCGTTTCTTATGCCGACGGCCGAGCTTGTTGTTACTCCCGTATCCAAAACTATTCCCGCCGTATCGGCATCCGCAACGATTCATTCACCTTTAAGCTCTCCTGCGCATATGCTGACCAAGCTGCGTATGTTTTTGCCGGCTCTCGTCGTGACATTATTTGTCGGCTGCATCGTATCTCGTGAAAATCGTATCCGCTATCGGCTGGACCGTTTTGCGCCCCCCATACCGCTTCTTCGCAAGCAGTTGCTTTTGCGTCCCCTGAAATTCACATCCCATTATGTAATTTGAAATTTTCGGTCATACTAATCACTCCAAGCCAATTGTTATTTTTTTACGTTCGGCACAGAGTGTTGTTTGGCATGTCCGAAAATCGCGTTCATTTCTATGTAAGTTGACTGACGTATGGACGGGACCCCTTTTTCCTTTAGGAAAAGGCCATTTATGCAGAGGCTGACAGGTGGCGGCAGGCCGCAGTTCACAGGAGCGGGCCTTACGTCAACTAAAAACTTATATAGCAAGGGCATGCCGCATCCGGAAAGTGCCGATCGAATATAGAGATCGGAGGCGGATGGATGAAACCAGTAAGAGAATCAGATTTGCCGGGAATCGGCCGCAAGTATGAAATGGAGACGCGCTCCAGAGACAAATTGGTGATTGTCGTCCATGATGACGGCAGAAGAGAGATGTATCATTTCGATAACGAGGATCTGGACGACAGCGTCTCGATGGTTACGCTGGAGGACGACGAGGCGCGTGCCGCCGCAGCGATCCTGGGCGGGATGAACTATAAGCCGAAGGCGCTTGAAACGATCGAGATGGCGCTGAACGATCTGATTATCGAGTGGTACCGGATCGAGTCGAATGCGAACTGTGTCGGGCAGACGATCGGAGAGCTCGATATCCGTCAGAAGACGGGGGCGAGCATCATTGCCGCGATTGAACGGAGTCACACCCATCATATCAATCCGGGACCAGAGTATGCCTTGACTGCTGACAGCACGCTGATTGTGGCGGGCGAGCGGGTTCATCTGAAGGCTTTGAAACAACTTCTTCTGCACGGGAGTGATTGATTATGGATCACATCGTGCTGGAAATCGGTCTCGCTGTCGTGCTCATTGCCGTGGCCGGAATATTGTCGGCCAAACTGAAATTTTCAGTCATTCCGTTTTATATTTTGATCGGAATGGCGGTTGGCCCGCATGCTCCCAAAATCGGCGTTTTCGACTTCCGTTTTATAGAAAGCGCCCCGTTCATCGAATTTTTGGGCAGACTTGGCGTCTTGTTTTTACTGTTTTATCTCGGCCTGGAATTTTCGGTCGGGCGTCTGATCAAGTCGGGCAAATCGATTGCCGTCGGCGGCACGATTTATATCGCCATCAACTTTACGCTCGGCCTGTTGTTCGCCTACTTCGCCGGCCTGCCCTTTAAAGAAATTCTCGTCGTTGCGGGTATTACGACGATATCCTCAAGCGCTATCGTGGCGAAGGTGCTCGTAGATCTCAAACGAACGGCCAACTCCGAGACGGAGATGATTCTTGGCATCATCATGTTTGAGGACGTATTTTTGGCCGTATATATTTCCATTTTGTCGGGTCTTGTGCTGAGCGGTTCGACTTCGTTCGCTGGGGTAGCCCTATCGGCGCTTATCGCGCTAGGTTTTATGCTCGCCGTTCTTATTATCGGACGCAAAGCGGTCCCGCTGCTGAATAAGGTGCTCGACATCCGGTCCAACGAGCTGTTTTTGCTCGTCATCTTCGGCGGCCTGATGGTCGTAGCGGGTTTCTCCGAAACGATCCACGTAGCCGAGGCGATCGGCGCGCTGCTGGTCGGTCTCGTATTGGCCGAAACCGAGCATATGAAGCGGATCGAGCATCTGATCCTGCCGTTCCGCGACTTCTTCGGGGCGATGTTTTTCTTCAGCTTCGGTCTTACGATCGATCCGACTACGCTCGGAGGCGCGGTCTGGCTGTCGCTCGGCGCCGTCGTGGTGACGCTGATCGGCAACTTCGTAGCAGGGATGCTCGCAGGCAAAAGCGCGGGACTGTCCAAGAAGGCGTCGGTTAATATCGGTCTGACGATCGTTTCGCGCGGTGAATTTTCGATCGTAATGGCGAATTTGGGCAAAGCGGGCTCGCTGCTGCCGCTGCTGCAGCCTTTTGCGGCGCTGTACGTACTCATCCTTGCCATTTTGGGCCCGTTGCTTACCAAGGAGTCGAAAACGATCTACAAGCTGATTTACGGACGAAAGGAGCGTTTGCAGCCAAAAGATAACGCTCAGCCGGCCGATCGTGTCCAGTCTGCCGAACGGGAGGGCTGAGACCGATGAGGGGCGCCATGAAAGGACCTCGTCCGAACCGGTTTCACCGACAGCCGATTAGGGTCGATTGGCTCGCCGTCTTGTCCTTTTGTGCCGGAGCCGTGCTGATCGCAGTCGGGCTCGAGCTGTTTCTGAAGCCGAACCGGCTTGTGACGGGCGGCGCCCAAGGCATTTCCATTATGCTGTCGCACATGACCGAGATGCAGCTGGGACTGTTTTTGTTTCTGATCAACGTCCCGTTCCTGTTTCTGGCCGTTCCCCGGCGCGGGCAAAACTCCGCCGTTGTGCGGCTGGCCGCCCTCGGCGTCACGGCGGCCGTAACGCTGCTGCTGGACCCGATCCCGCCACTGACCGAGCATCCGCTGGCCGCTTCGGTACTGGGAGGGCTGGCGCTTGGCGGAGGAGCTGGCCTAATCCTTCGCATCGGCGGTTATACGGACGGTGTGAATGAAGCCGCCCATTGGGTGAAGCGGAAAGTTCCGTTGTCGGTAGCCGAGCTGATCATGCTGTTTAATCTGCTCGTGCTCGCGGTCGCCGGTTTTTTATTTGGCTGGGAGCAAGCGCTGTACTCGGTTATCGCTTATTACTTGGCGTACCGCTCGCTGCGGTATATGATACGAGGCTACCACAAGTACACACTGGTGCGGATTCACAGTCCCCAATCGGCTGCTGCGCTTTGTGCCGATATGAAGGAACAGCTGGGTCCGGCTGTTTCGTTCCTCCAGGCCAAGTCCGCCCCCTCGGCTTCCAGAGAGGCGGGAGGCGATCTCCTGGCGGTCATCGCCAAAAAGGACGAAGGCCGTTTCCGGGAAGCGCTGCATGCTATCGATCCTGCCGCAGTAGTGAATATGATGCCGTTCGACAGTCCGGAGCAGTCCGAATATAAATATTTGCACTAATTCGTCCATGCCTTATTAAAATGATTCCTCAAACCGGCCTTTGCAGCCAGCCGCCCAAAAAAGTGCAAAACATCGGACCGGAAAGACAAAGATCGCTTGCCCTGATCCCGTTATGATGGAGCTAGGAAAGAGAACAGACCTAAGGCGCGATCAAAAAAACGGCTAACCTATGTTGGCCAATCTTACGGTTCACTATGCTTTTTTGATCGCGCCTAATAGCGCCGCAAAGCGGGGGAAGGGAAGATCATCATGAGCAAAGTTCGTCTTGGAGTTATCGGCTGCGGAGGAATGGCCGGATCGCACTCGGGAGGTTTTCAGTATTTGGGAGAACGGGTCGAGATTACAGCTACGTGCGATATCGAGCTGGAACGCGCACAGAAAGCGGCCGAGTTGACAGGAGCGAAGCTGGCCGTCAGCGATTACCGCGATCTGCTGGACCATGTCGACGCCGTACTGGTCGTACTGCCGCATGACCTTCACTATGAAGTCGGCAAAACTTGCCTGGAAGCGGGCAAGCACGTGCTGATGGAGAAGCCGATGTGCAATACCGAGGAGGAGTGCCTCGATCTGATCGAGACGTCTGAGAGGGTCGGCAAAGTGCTGATGACCGCCTATCCGGTACGTTTCTGGCCGATCATCCTGAAGCTGAAAGAGCTGATCGACTCCAAAGAATACGGCGAATGCTTCCAGATGTCGGTCTGGACCGAACAATATACGCGTTACCAGCCGGGACACTGGGCGCTGTCCGCGAAGCGGCTGGGCGGAGGGCAATTTTTCAGCCATGGCTGCCACTACGTGGATTTGCTGCTCTGGTTTCTGGGACGCCCTGTCCGCGGAACGCATCTGGGTACGAATTTCGGAACCCCGTGGATGGAGAAGGAAGGAACGAGCAACGTTACGATCGAGTTTGAAAGCGGTGCGCTCGGTTATCACTTCGGAACGTGGGGAGCCCGCGGGACGAGGCTCGGCTGGAGTCTCCACGCGCACTGTACCAACGGAATGCTGGAAATCAACCTTGCCGAGAACAAGCTGTACGCCCATACGGCGATCAAGGAAGAGAAGGCGAATCTGGATTCGGAGTCGCGGAAGAAAGTATTGTACGAAGCCGGAGCTTCGGGCAAAATGACCAACCATGAACTCGAACATTTTCTCGATTGCATCCGTGATGGCACGCGTCCGATTACGGACGGGCCGACCAGCCTCCAAGGACTGCGCGTCATCTGGAAGCTGTACGAGGCGGAACGAAACCATACGGTCGCGGATCTGCGCGGATTGGGTCTTGACCAGGAATGGAGAACGTTGAAGGCGTAAATGTAAAGGGGATCGGAAAACCCGGTATTTATCCGGCGGGGAAGTTGCTCTCGTGCGGATCATGCCGGGTTTTGTCGTCCTTTAAAAGTGGATTGCAATAAAGCGGTATAATGGCGAAGCAGCGCATGGATAAAGGAAAAAGAAGCGGTTCATTTCATTAATGCGATATCGGAAGAAAAACGGAGGGAAAGGGGGGAAATGGCAATACCAGGGTAAAAAGTTTTGAAATTTGCGTGAATTTGTGATATTCTGCCTATAGAGAGATGGTTGGAAAGGGGGAGAAACGATGACTTTGGACAGAGGCGCGCGGATTTTTGTTAAGTTGATTTCCGCATTTCTTTTAATCTGGTCGTTTCTCATGCCCACGATCGAAACCGTCGTCACTCCTGTCTCCAGCGCTATCCCCGCCGTATCTTCGGGAGCTCCAGGCTGCACCGGCGCAGCCGTTCTCGGACAAAACTACGATAAGCCGGAATCAGACGTCCCCTATGCGGCCTTTTCCGTAACGCTGCTCGCATTAGGATTGGCCCTATCGGTCCGGATGCCCCACTTTTCCTTTGTAATCCCTCTCCTGATGAAGAGTCTGCTGCTTCGTCCGATCAAATTCACATCTAATTACTTATCCGTCTAGACGTTTTTGTTAAGGCTCTTATTGAAGTGCGTTTATTTGGCCTGATTACAATCTAGGGCGGTTATTTGTTGTGACCATTTGTTCGGGACGCACGGGAACCCGGCGTTCTTGCAAGCCATGATACAGGGAGGTTCTCGATGAAAACAGACACAGTAGAGCTGCATGCAACGCAGCCCAAAGCCAAATCGCATACCCATATTACGCGGATGAAGCTGCTCCAGCGAATATGCTTCCTGACGTTCGGGGCCGCGTTATTCTCGGTCGGCCTGGAGATTTTTCTTGTACCTAACAGTATAATTGACGGCGGTATCGTAGGCATCTCGATCATTACGTCCGCATTGACTCATGTTCCGCTTGGCGTCTTTTTATTGTTGTTTAATTTACCCTTCTTGTATTTGGGCTATAAGCAGATCGGCAAGACGTTTGCCTTGTCCACGTTATATGCGGTATCAATCATGTCCCTCGGCACCTGGCTTCTTCACCCGGTGAGTCCGCTAACGGACGATCCGCTGCTTGCTTCGGTGTTCGGCGGCATTATTCTCGGCGTCGGCGTGGGCATGGTCATCCGCTTCGGCGGCTCGCTCGACGGAACGGAGATCGTTGCGATTTTATTTACAAAGAAGTCTCCGTTTTCGGTTGGCGAGATCGTGATGTTTTTCAATATTTTCATCTTGGCCGGGGCGGGTTTCGTATTCGGCTGGGACCGCGCGATGTATTCGCTGATCGCTTACTTTATCGCCTACAAGATGATCGATGTAACGGTGGAAGGGTTCGACGAATCGAAATCGGTCTGGATCATAAGTGAGAAGCACGAAGAGATCGGGCAGGCGATTATTCAGCGTCTGGGACGGGGGGTTACGTACCTGCACGGGGAAGGAGCCTTTACGGGCGGAGAGAAACGGGTCATTTTCTGCGTTATTACCCGGCTGGAAGAAGCGAAGATGAAGTCGATTGTGGAAGAGCTGGACAGCTCCGCATTCCTTGCGGTAGGCAACATTCACGACGTGAAGGGCGGACGTTTCAAGAAGAAGGACATACATTAATTCGAAAATAACCGGGCGCAGATCAGCCACCATTGCTGCTGCCGCCTATCCGGACATCCCGAACCGCTTAAAGAGCGGTCGGGATGTTTGTTTTTTACAGGCGCTGACCGCTCCGCATCCGGCAAACCTCAGCTTTTGGAGGGAAATGAAGGATTTTGTCGAATTAGTTTTCATAACTAAAAGGTTGCGAGGAGCCGATCCATTGCTCAGAAGAATTGTACTTGTGTGCTTTGTCGCATTGTTGGCCAGTTCGTTAATACCGTTATCCATCCTAATGAATCGTGACGACCAGCCGGGGGAGTTGAGGGTTCGCAGCGGTATCATGGACCTCTCCGGTTGGGATTACCAGCGTAACGAGCGAATCAGGCTGGACGGCGAATGGGAGTTTTATTGGAATCGATTGCTGACCCCGGAGGAATTCCGGCGGGCGGGAGCGGACACCCCGTCGCTTCCCGATCTAATCAAGGTGCCCTCCGTATGGAACGGGAACGGCAAAACGATCGGCGGACAACTGCTACCCGCTCACGGGTACGCGACGTACCGGATGGTGCTGAAAAACGTGCCGTTCGACGGGGGAGTCGCGTTGAAGAAGACGAACATCCGGTTTTCGAGCGCCGTCTATGCGAACGGGCACAAGCTGTTCGAGGACGGCAATCCCTCCGACGCGGCGGCAGACTACAGGGCCGGCAACGTCCCGCAGATCGGCTTTTTCTCCGCACGGAAGGGGAGCGATATCGAGATTGTCGTGCACGTGGCTAATTTCGATTACGCCAATTCGGGCATTCCCGCTTCCCTTTATTTCGGCGAGCAGACCGCGATGCTGGAGACCCAGCAGATGAGCAAGGCGCACGAGCTGGGGACGTTTGCGATCCTTGCTACGCTTGCGTTCATTTTCGCGATTTGCTTCGTAACGGCGGCCTGGTACCGGAGCAAAGACTACTCGCTGCTGCTGTACGCTTTGCTTTGCCTGTTTTATGCGATATACAACGGCTTGGTCGGGGAACGGGTTCTCCTGATGTATGCTCCGGACTTGCCGTTTGAGCTTATGTTCAAGATCAAAGACTTTTGCTCGCTGGCCTGCTTCATCGTATTGGCTGCCTTATTTTATCGGTTAAAGCGGAATATCATCTCGCTTACGTTCGCCCGGTTGTTCATCCTTGTGCTTGGTGTTTATACGGCGCTGGTGGTCGTACTGCCGATCCCTGTTTATTCGAAGGTCGAACCGTTTATTATTTTAGTATATGAATCGTTGACGATCTGGCTCGTACTGAGGACGGCCGTCCTGTATGTCCGAAGCGGCAAGGGCGACCGCTTGAAGTCTTTGCTGCTCTTTTCGGCGATCCTGTGCGCGCTGCTGTATTCGGTCGACATGATCCTGTTTTCGTTTTCCTTGAAGGAGCATGCATGGCTGGGGCAGTTTTATATCGTCTGGTTCAATCTGATGATGCTCGTTCTGGTAGTGCTCCGCTTCTTCGAAGCGTACCATACGATCGACGGGATGAGAAGCCGGCTTCTCGAGCTGGACAAGATCAAGGACGACTTCCTGTCCAATACGTCCCACGAGCTGAAAACGCCGCTAAGCGCCATCGTGAGCATAACCGATACGCTTCTCCGGGGGGTGGAAGGACCGGTAACCGCCAAGCAGGCGCGCCATCTGGCCATCGTATACGAAAGCGGCAAACGTTTGTCTCATCTGGTCAACGAATTGCTCGATTATTCGAAAATGAAACATGGAGACATCTCGCTTCATCGGAGCGGCGTCGATCTGAAGGCGGTCGTCGATTCGGTCGTCCAGATTCATGCGTTTCTGCTGGAAGGAAAAGAAATCGAGATCGTGAACGACGTATCCGGGGATTTGCCCGTCGTTTATGCGGACAGCAACCGTTTGATTCAGATTCTGCATAACCTGATCGGCAACGCAGTCAAATTCACCGACACGGGCCGGGTGAGAATCAGCGCCAAAGCGGGCGGAGATCAGGTCGAGGTACTCGTGGAGGATACGGGGATCGGCATCGAGGCGTCCATGCGCGAGCGCATCTTTCAACCGTTCGAGCAGGCGGACAGCTCCGAGACGAAAGCTTACGGCGGTACGGGACTCGGACTTAGCATTACGAAAAAGCTGGTGGAGCTGCAAGGGGGAGCGATCCGGGTTGAATCGAGCCCGGGACAAGGGTCGGCGTTTTCGTTTACGATTCCGGTGTCGCCGGAGCCGGCTTCGGGCGACAGCCGGGAATGGGAAGGGAACCGGCCGTATGCGCAGACGTCTCTAATGCCGGGGGAGTACCCGGTATACATCGCGGGGGAACAAGAAGAGCGCATTCTCGTCGTGGACGACGATCCCGCCAATCTGCAGTCGATGATCAATTTGCTGCGGCTGGAGGGGTATTCCGTCATCGCGGTTCATCGCGGCCGGCTGGCGCTGGACGAGCTGTCCCGTGCCGCGGATATTGCGCTCGTCGTGCTCGATATGATGATGCCCGATATGTCCGGATACGAAGTGCTGAACCAAATTCGGGAACGGTACTCCGCCTTCGAGATGCCGGTTCTGATGCTGACGGCCAAAAACCGGGCGGCCGAGACGAAACGGTCGATGGACAGCGGAGCGAATGATTTTGTCGGCAAGCCGTATGAACCGGAGGAGCTTATGGCGCGCGTCCGGAGCTTGACTCGGCTGAAGGCATCCGTGAAGACGGCCAAGGAGGCGGAGATTGCGTTTTTGCGTTCCCAGATCAAGCCTCATTTTTTGTACAACGCGCTGAATTCCATCGCTACGCTGTGTATGGTCGATCCTCGGAAGGCGGAGGAACTGACGCTGCAGCTTTCGCAATATTTACGGGGCAGCTTCGATTTTAAGCAGTTGGAGTCGGTTACGACGCTGGACCGGGAAATGGAGCTGGTGAAGGCGTATATCCATATCGAGCGGGCGCGCTTCGGCGACAGGCTGCAAGTGGAATACGACGTGGACGAATTCCCGGCGGCTATGCGGATGCCGCCTCTGCTCCTGCAGCCGCTTGTGGAGAACGCGATCAGGCACGGCGTTATGTCGAGATCGTCGGGAGGGACCGTGCGCCTCTCCGTCAAGAAGGAAGGGCACGCGGCCATCCGCTGCACCGTGGAGGACAACGGACGCGGGATGAGCGAACGAACGCTGGAAGACGTGCAAAGCATGGATACGGACAAGAGGGGAGTAGGGCTGTGGAATATCGACCGCCGCCTCCGGCTGATGTATGGGGAGGGGATACGGATCGAAAGCACGGAGGGGAGCGGGACGAAGGTTTCCTTCGTTATTCCGGTGCAGCCGAGCGGACGAAAGGAGGAGATCAGATATGCTGCGGGCGATGATCGTGGATGACGAGGAGCTGTCGGTGCAGCGGCTGGGTATTTTGCTGTCGGAGAGCGGAGAGCTCGGATTGTGCGCGGCTTTCCTGAACCCGGCCGAGGCGTATGAATTCGCCAAGACGAATCCGGTAGACGTAGCGTTTCTCGATATTTCCATGCCGGATATTGACGGTATGCTCCTTTCCACCCTGCTGCACGACTTGGACGACTCGATCGATATCGTATTTGTAACCGGCCATGACGAATATGCGGTTCAGGCGTTCGATCGAAACGCGTTGGATTATTTGCTGAAGCCCGTAACCGCCGAGCGGCTGTCCCGGACACTGGATAAAATCCGGAAGCGGCATCGGACCGCGGCTGCAGCCGACTCCTCCGCTCAGGTCCTTCTGTTTAACGGGTTGAAACTATACCGGCTAGAGCGGGACCAGGTGCAGGTGAAGCTGAGAAGTCCCAAAACCGAGGAGCTGTTCGCTTTTCTCGTATGCAAAGGAACGGTCAGCCGGGAAGAAATCGTCGATACGTTATGGAGCGGTTTGGAAAAGAACAAAGCGCTGAAAAATTTGAACTCGACCTTGTATTACATTCGCAAAGCGTTCGACAACGGCGAGTCCGATTCGTTCCTTGCGGCCGGCAAACACGAAATCGGCATCAGGGAGGGCGCCCTTCGCTGCGATCTGTACGAGTTCGAGCGTTTGCTCAAGCAAGTCCGGCAGGCTCCGGAGAAACAGGCCGATCTGTTCAGACGGGCGGAGGCGCTGTATGCGGGACGATTGCTGCAGGGAAAGGACTACGAATGGGCGGCGGAGCTGGCTCGCTCGCTCGAACGGCAGTATATCGAGCTGCTGGAAGCGGGCGCGAGATTCCATATCGGGATCAACAAACCGCAGCAGGCGCTGCATTACTTTAGCGAAATATTAAAGCTGGACGCGATGAGGGAAGATATCCATCATGAGGCGATCCGCCTTTACGCGGAGCTGGGAAGAAAAAACGAGGCGTTCCGGCAATACCGGGTGATGGAGGAGATGCTGGAGAAGGAGCTTGGGGCGCAGCCCGATCCGCGGATGAAACATTTTATAACGAAAATGGGGCCGTAAGCAAGGACAGTTGAGAGCCGTTGGAGTCGATCCCGATTCCAATGGCTTTTTGTTGTTTATTTTCCGTTTATCGCAGGCTTGTATAATAGACCCGATTGCCGTCGAATGAGTTCGAAATACGGCGAATATCGCCGAATATCGCCGGTAGGCTACTATTCATGCGGGAGGATGCCAACAATGAGGTCAAGAAAGGCAAAATATGAGATGGGGAAACTAGGCGCGGCTGGTCTGGCCTTGCTTATCGTATGGACAATCGCGTTCGGCATTCCGGCGCATGCGGCGGAGACGTGGAGTCAATACGGCCGGATCGGGCCGAAGTCAAGCTCCGATGCGGGGGCGTTTAATTTCCCGATCGGGATGACGACGGACAGCTACGGGAATGTATATGTAGCCGATTCCAGCAACCAGCGGGTTCAAAAGCTGGATAAGGCAACCGGCAGCTGGCAGTCGGTCAGCAGCAATCTGGGCTTTAACGGACCTGTCGGGGTGACGGTGGACGTTGCTGGGAACCTGTACGTGTCGGAATTTTACGGCAATCGCGTTCAGAAGCTGGATGCCTCGACGAATACATGGAGTTCGTGGACCGGTTTCAATAAGCCGTACGGGATCGCGGTAGACAGCGTCGGTACGGTATATGTGGCCGATAGCGGCAACAACCGGATCCAGAAGCTGGCGGCAGGAGGCACCGTCTGGGGCGAGTTGGCCGGATCGGGGAGTAGCTTAGGTGAAGTCAGTAATCCGCGCGGGCTGGCGGTAGACGGCAGCGACAATCTGTATGTGGCCGACAGCGGCAACAACCGGATCCAGAAGCTGTCGGGCAGCACATGGAGCCAGTGGGGGAACGGCACTACGTCGGGAAGCTTAATGGGGCATTTCAGCGCTCCGTTCGGGGTGATGGTGGATCAGTATAAGAACGTCTATGTCGCGGATACCGGCAACAATCGTATCCAGAAACTGGAGGCAGGGGGCGGCTGGAGCGAGTGGAAAAAAACCGGCGGAGCAGTGGGGGCCGGCCTGGGCGAGTTTAACTCGCCGATGGGCGTTACGGTCGACCAGGAAGGCACGATGTATGTCGCCGATTCGAACAACCATCGCGTGCAGAAGCTCGCTGGTACGACATGGAGCGAATGGGTTGCGACAGGTTCGTCTTCGGGCACCGGGTCGGGCGAATTCAATAAACCGTACAGCTTGGCGGTCAACGGCGGCGGCGATCTGTTCGCGGCCGACCTTCTGAACAAACGCATCCAGAAGCTTACCGATTCCGGCACATGGAGCAACTTTGGAACGGGCGTCACCTATACGAACCCGGCTGGAGTGGCTGTAGACAAAACCGGGAATCTGTATGTCGCCGATATGGGCAACAATTACGGCGGTCATAAAGTGTACAAGCTGTCGGCAGCGGGAGCTCTGCTCACCTCGTGGGGAAAAAGCGATTCCCAATCCGGAACCGCGCTGGGCCAGTTTAAAGGCGCTGAAGGCGTGGCGGTCGACAAGAACGGCAATGTGTATGTGGCCGATACGGGCAACCATCGGATTCAGAAATTGCAGGTGTCCAACAATACGTGGAGCGCCTGGGGTAAAACCGGCAATGTATCCGGCACCGGCCTCGGCGAATTTAATCAGCCGACAGGCGTGGCGGTAGATGACGACGGGAACGTGTATGTCGGGGATACGAATAACAACCGGATTCAGAAGTTCACGGAGTCTACAGGCGAATGGAGCGATTGGAAAAACGGCGGCAGCGCTCTGGGGACCTTCAACTCTCCGCGCCAAGTGACGGTAGACAGTGGCGGCAACTTGTACGTAGCCGATATGGGCAAAAGTCGGATTTTAAAGCTGACGGCCGCCACCAACACTTGGAAGGCGTGGGGCAAGAGCGGCGGCGGGCAGGGAAGCGGCTTGGGCGAGTTTTTTAATCCGTATGGCGTGGCGGTGGTGGACACAAGCGGCGTGCTTTACGTGGCGGATATGAACAATCATCGCGTGCAGAAGCTTGTCATTACCATAGAGAAGCCGGGAGCGCCGACCGGGGCAACAGCAGTTGCCGGCAACGGGAAAGCGACGATCAGCTTCACGCCGCCGGCGGATGACGGCGGTAGTCCGATTACCGGCTACACGGTAACGTCCAGTCCGGACGGGCTGGTGGGGACGGGAAGTGCCAGTCCGATCACAGTAACGGGGTTAACGAATTTGACGGATTATACGTTCACAGTCGTAGCTACGAACGTGAAAGGGGATTCGATGCCATCCGCACCGACGGCAAGCGTAACGCCCGCCGCCGAGCCTGACGCCCCGACCGGGGTGACCGCTACGGCGGGCAACGCTCAGGCGGCGGTCACCTTTACGCCGCCGGCAAGCGACGGAGGAAGACCGATCACGGGGTATAAGGTAATATCCAGTCCGGGCGGCAAGATTGGAACCGGATTGACGAGCACGATTTCGGTATATGGGCTGACGAACGGCACGGCGTACACGTTCACGGTTGTCGCTATGAACGCTATCGGCTCTTCGCAGACATCCGCACCATCGGAGAGCGTGACGCCGATCGGGGAGCCGGGTGCGCCGACCGGCGTAACGGCAGTGGCTCTATACGGCACTGCTCTTGTCAGCTTCACGCCGCCGCTGAACGACGGTGGCAGTCCGATCACGGGTTATACGGTAACGTCCAGTCCCGACGGGAAGACGGGAACCGGAGCGACAAGCCCAATCGTCGTAACCGGCTTGACGGCTGGCACAGTGTACACGTTCACGGTGGTGGCGACGAATGCGCAAGGCGATTCCTTACCGTCGGCTCCGTCAGGGAGCATAACGCCGACGACCCCGCCGGCGCCGGCGCCGCTATTGCAGTCGGCAGCGTCCGGCGACGGGCAAGTCACGCTGGCCTGGATTCCTGCTCCGGGTGCGACCGGGTACAAAGTATTCCAAAGCTTGGCGGCCGGAACGGAAGGCAATGAAGTAACGACCGTCGGCGCGGCCGTGTACGGCTATACGGCAACCGGATTGACCAACGGCGTAACGTACTATTACGTCGTGAAGTCTGTTAATGCCGGCGGAGACAGTCTGGCCTCCAATCAAGTTAGCGCCGTGCCGCAGGTCCCCGCACCGGGGGCGCCGGTGCTGCAAGCGACCGAAGCCGGTAACGGACAAGTCACGCTGGCCTGGATTCCTGCTCCGGGTTCGACCGTGTACAAAGTATTCCAAAGCGTCACTTCCGGCACGTATGGAAGCGAAGTCGCAACCGTAAACGGTGCGGTGTACGGTTACACGGCTACGGGCTTGACCAACGGAACCGCGTATTATTTTGTCGTGAAGGCCGCAGGTCCGGGCGGAGATAGTCCGGCGTCCAATCAGGTCAGCGCGATCCCGGTGACGGTGCCTACGGCTCCGACGGACGTCGTAGCTACGGAGGGTGACGGAGAAGCGACAGTTGCGTTCACACCGCCCGCAGATAACGGCGGCAGCGCCGTAACCGGCTATGAAGTGACGGCCTCGCCGGGGAACATGACGGCGACCGGGGCCGCCAGTCCGATCCGGGTTACGGGCTTACAGAATGGGACGACATATACGTTTACCGTAAAGGCGATTAACTCGGTAGGCGGCAGCCTGCCGTCCGCGCCTTCCAATGCGGTCCAGCCGACCCCGTCGACGTCTGATGACGACGGAGGCGCCGGTAACGGCAGCGGAACGCCTTCGGTGCCGACCGTTCCGGGTTCTCCGGATAAGTCAGGCACGGGAGTCGATGTCTGGATTAACGGCAAGGCAGAGCATATAGGCGCGGCGACAACCGCTACCGTAAATGAACGGACGGTTACGACGGTTACGGTCGATCCGGGCAAGCTGGAGGAGAAGCTCGCGGCGGAAGGTGAGCATGCGGTCATTATTATTCCGGTCTTGGCGGATACGGATGTGGCGATTGGCGAATTGAACGGCCAAATGGTACAAAGCATGGAGCGGAAGCAAGCGGTTGTGGAAATTAAAACCGAGCATGCGGTCTATACGCTGCCCGCCCGGCAAATCAACATCCGGTCGATCTCGGAGCAGCTCGGGAAAAATGTGGCGCTATCGGATATCAAAGTGCGCATCGAAATCGGCGTACCGCTGGCAGACGCTGTAAAGGCGCTGCAGAGCGCTGCGGGAGAAGAGTCGTTTACGATTGTCGTTCCGCCGCTCGACTTTACGGTCAAAGCGATCTATGGCGATGCAACGTTTGAGGTAACCCGATTTGACGCGTATGTGGAAAGAATGATCGCGATCCCGGATGGGGTCGACCCGGGCAAAATCACTACAGGCGTCGTTGCGGAAGCAGACGGAACGGTCCGTCACGTGCCGACCAAGATTGTGAAGGTGGACGGCAAATACTATGCCAAAATCAACAGCCTGACGAACAGCGCTTACTCCGTCATCTGGAATCCGCTGGAGTTCAGAGATGTCGCCGGACATTGGGCCAAGGACACGGTGAACGACATGGGCTCGCGTCTGATTGTCGGCGGGATCGGCGATAGCCTGTTCAACCCGGACATGGATATTACCCGCGCGGAATTTGCCGCGATACTGATCAAAGGGCTCGGGTTGAAGCCCGAGAAAGGAACTGCGCCGTTCCCGGACGTGCACGCCGAAGATTGGTACAGCGAAGCGATCCTGACGGCGTACGCGAACAAACTGATCAGCGGGTTCGACGACGGAAACTTCCGTCCGACAGACAAGATTACGCGCGAACAAGCTATGGTAATCATCGCAAATGCGATGAAGATAATCGGTCTGAAGGCGAAGCAGCCGTCTCAAGCAGACGGAGTGCTGCCGGGTGCGTTTGCGGATGCCCATCGTGTGGCGGAATGGGCGGCAAGCGGCGTAGCCGATAGTCTGCAAGCGGGCATCGTCACCGGACGGAACGATTCTCTGCTTGCACCGGAAGCCTTCATTACGAGGGCCGAGGTTGCCGTTATGATTCGGAAGCTGTTGCAGCGCTCGGATCTGATTTAACCGACAGGAACGTCTAAAGGTCCCTCCCGATTCGTTGAAGTAACGATTCGGGGGGACCTTTTTTTGTGGAGCTTGCGGGCCTTGGGCCTGCTCTTTACTTTTGCGGATTGACGATCCGGTCTCTCCGGTACTCGCCGGGCGTCAGTCCGGTCAGGCGCCGGAACATCCGGGTAAACGAATTGGCGTTCTGATAGCCGACTCTGGCGGCGATATCCTGAATTTTCTCCTCGGTTTCCTCCAGCATTTCCTTTGCTTTTCCGATCCGGATCTCGTTGAGGTAGTCGCTTAAGTTTTGACCAGTCTTCTCCTTGAAATAGTTGCGCAAATAACCGGTCGAGATGTTCAGCTTGCCTGCGATCAGATCCTGGTAGATGTCGTCCCCGTAATGCTTCTCGATAAACCCGACGACGAAGTCGACGATCGGGTCGCGGGCGTCCCGCTTCTGGCGGATCAGCAGCGCCGCCTGGCCGAGCAGCCGCTCGAACAGCTCGATGTACTGCGCCTCGGAGACGAACCGCTCCATCTCATCATAAGGTGAATATTCCGCATACAAGGAATTCGTATCGATCTGGTGCGCCATCAGCGTCATTAGCAGCTTGGAGAGCAGATCGCCGGCATACTGGCGGTAATGCCAGGCGGTCGCCTGCCGCCGCGCCAACCGCTGCATTGAGCTATGGACGAGCGCGGTCAACTGCGGCTCGTTGCCCGCCTCCAGATGGGCGGCGAAGCTTCGCTCTTCCTCGGGTGTCCAGAATATGACCGGTTCGAGCGGACCGGGAGTGCCGATAATTTGCGTTTCGCTGCTCAGCATGCGCCGCCGCAGCATCTCGCCGGCCGTCTCATAGGCCGATGTGAACTCGGAAGGCTCCCACAGCTTCGGACAGCAGGCGATCGCGAGCTGATAATAGGCGCTGTCGCGGTCGAAGATTTGCTTGAAATAATGCAGCAGACCGGTAATTGCTTCCGACTCGTCGCAGTCGGTGAAGACGATCGACAGGATGCGGTCTTTCTCGATCTGCATTGTAACGGAATCGGCGAACGACTGGGTCATATTCAGGTTGATGAACTCCAGGAAATGAGTCGTCTTCAGCGGCCGGTCGCGGCCCAGCAGCTCGTATTCCCGGGTATAATGAATATGAAACATGATGAAGTGAAACGGCTGTTCCGTATCGGCCAGCGCCTGCACCTCGGTATCGAGCGCCTGGATGCTTTTGATTTTGTCCAGGTAGCCGTATTTTTGCAGCAGCGAGTTTTTCCGGTGAACCGATTGGATCATATGCTGCAAGCTTTCGCTGATCACGTTGAACTCGTGGATTGTGCTCGTCTGCCGGATGACCGGATTCATCTGGCGAAGCGCCTCCAGGATGCGCTGGACCGGGTTTTTGAAGCGGACGCTCAGCAGGACGGAGATCGCGATGCTGATCAGTACCGACAGGGCGAACAACGTAAGCAGCAGCACATTCATCTTGGTCATCTGGCTCGCGATCGTCTCGTACGGGATGACGCTGACGTAAGTTTGTCCGGACAGCTCGCCGGTTTTGTAGAAGTAATAGTCGCTTCCGTGCAGCACGAACGATTTGCCGGCTTCCCCGGGAGCGGCCGGCATCGCAGCCGGAACGGCTCCGGCGCTGTAGAACAGCTGTCCCGCGCTTCCCGTCATATAGAACGGATTGTCTTCCCGCTGCAGTTGAGCGGAGAACATCCGGTCCGCATCGATCAGCGCGCCCACATAGAACTGGCTGCCGATCTGGCTTTTGACGATGACGGGGACGAAGCGGGACGATCCTGGATTCATCAGCTCGATTTGGTGACGGGTAAACTCCGCGGACGGAAACGTGCGGAAGTGAAAATCGTCGGCAAACTGCCCGGCCCAAAACTCCGGCCCGTAATCGCGGCTGACGTAATATTTGCCGAACATTTCTTCAGCCCGCGTATACCCGTTTTTGTCAATGACGAAACCTTGCTCCTTAAAGTAGATGAACACGTTCTCCAGATCGAGATTGTAATTGCTGACGATCGTACGGAACTCGTCGGCCAGCTCGTTGACGATCGGGAAGTCGGAGCCGATATTCCCTTTCTTGAGAGCCGCGACCGAATTGTCGAAATAGTACCGGGTAAGCAGATCGTCCAGCTGGAGCAGCTGCGTCTCGTAACCGTCGACCGTATTGGCGAGAGCGGTCGTATTGGAGCGGATCAGTTCGTCGCGCATCTGATTGTAAAAAAAGTTATAGGCGAATAAATTGAATGCAAACGAAATGAGAATGACGACCATAAATCCGAGAAGCAGTTTGGCGAATAGCGAGTTTCCGTTGAATCGGATGCGTCGTCGTTCCACAGGTTCTCCCTCCGAATCGTCTTAGCGATAGTTTCCGGTACAACCGGATCACACCTTTCAGTATAATCGATGTAATCGGTTTCAACTACAGATGCGGATTATTCATTTCCGCCACTCTTATTCCGCACGGTATAAATCGGCCATTTTCGGAGGGAAAGCTTCGATTCGGAATAGGAGATGCGAAACGGTTTCTTGTTCCAGACAGCGGCGCCGGGATAAGATGGGCATACGAAAGGCGAACGGTGCGAACGGCCGGCCGTTTGCGATTCGCCATATTCATCGATCACGAGATGACGAAAGGGGCCAAAGTTCAGTATGACAAAAAACAAAATGGTAAAGATGCTGGTCAGCCTAAGTTTGGTAGCGGTTCCACTTCTAGCCGCCTGCGGCAAATCGGAGCCGGCGGGAGACGCGTCCGGGAAAACGCCTGCAGAGACGGGGCAGCAGACGGGCGGGCCGAAGACGGTGCCGGAGAAGTACGAGCCTCCGATCGAGCTGACGACGGTGAATTACAGCTTCCCGACGACTAAGTTTTTTAACGGCGAAGATATTAACAATAATATATGGACGCGGACGCTGGAGGAGAAATACGGCATTAAAGTGAAAACCCAGTGGTACGTCCCCTCGACCGAATACGATAAAAAGTCGAACCTGATGATCGCCTCCGGCGAGATTCCCGATTTTTTCGCGGCGACGCCGCAGCAGTTCAAGCAGCTGCAGGAAGCCGGCATGCTCGAGGATTTGACGAAGGTGTATAACGATCACGCCCCGGAATCGATCAAGAAAGTGATGCAGGGAGCGGGAGATACGGTGCTGAAGTCGGCGACGATCGACGGCAAGCTGATGGCGGTTCCGTGGTCCGGGGTTGCCAAGGAAGGACCTGCGATATTGTGGATTCGCACAGACTGGAAAGAGAAGCTGAGCCTGCCCGATCCGAAAACGATCGACGATCTGTTCGCGATTGCGGATGCGTTCACCAAAAAAGATCCGGACGGCAACGGCAAGGACGATACGTTCGGGCTGGCGATGGAGAAGGAGCTCAGCATGGCCGCCGGGCTGATGAACGGCTACGGGGCTTATACCGACGCGAGCACCGGATTTTGGGTGAAGATCAGCTCGGGAAGCCTGGTGAACGGCGATATTCAGCCGCAGATGAAGCAGGCGCTGACGAAGCTGAGCGAGATGTACAAGGCCGGACACTTCGATCCGGAGTTTATCGTCAAGGACGCCAATAAAGTATACGAGACGATCGGCGCGAACAAAATCGGGATGATGATCGGCGGCCGCGGCTCGGCCAACTTCCCGCTCGTCACGCTGACGCCGAATCAGGAATGGCAGGCGTATCCGATGCCGACGGTGGACGGCAAGCCGTTTCAGGCGCAGCTTCCTCTGAACATTTTCAGCTACTACTGGGTCGTAAAGAAAGGAACGAAACATCCGGAAGCGATATTCAAGATGATGGACTTCTGGCTGCAGACTTATTATTACAACAAATCCGAAGAAGTGTACTACAAGTACATCGTTCCGAGCAAGGAGGACCCTTCGGCGGTATGGACGTATTCGCCGGTCAAAATTTATTTGCCGGACAACAATATCGAGAACTACCGCCAGGCTACCGCCGTGCTGGACGGGAAAATAAAACCGGAGGAGCTCTCGCCGGAGCGCAAGAAAGTGTATGACCGGATCATGCTGTACAAGGGCGGACAGAAAAACTTGTGGGGCGAATTCGCCCAGAACGGCCCCGGCGGCTCAGCAGGCATCATCGATCAGATTATTAAGGAAGACCGGTTCGTCTCGAACGAATATTATACGACCCCGACGGCGACGATGGCGGAGCGGAATGAGCAGCTCAAGAAGCTGAAAAACGAAACGTTCGTCAAAATCGTCACAGGCAACCTGCCGATCGACGCGTTCGACAAGTTCGTAGCCGATTGGAAGAAGCAAGGCGGAGACCTGATCACCAAAGAAGTGAACGACTGGTACGCCAAGCAGAAGAAGTAACGGGAGAGGGGCGGCTTACCGCCCCTTTGCTTCCGCCGCAGGGCGGGCCCGTCAAGACGTAAGCGGATAGGAAGGAGGAGCTGCGGTGTTTAATAAACTGCTGACAGGAAAAAGGCTTAGGGAGCTGCCGCTCCACTTGATGATACTGCCTGGCGCCATTATCGTGTTTATTTATCATTACATTCCGATGGGCGGCCTGACGATGGCGTTCCAGAAGTTCATCCCGATCAAAGGCATCTGGGGTTCGGAATGGGTCGGCTTGCGCAACTTTACGTACGTATTCAGCCTTCCGAGCACGATGGAGGTATTCTGGAACACCATCTATATCGCCTTGATGAAAATCGTCGCAGGACTCATCGTCCCGATCGTAACCGCACTGCTGCTGAACGAAATACGCAAGGCGGTGTTCAAGCGGACGGTGCAGACGCTGATTTATTTGCCGCACTTTTTATCGTGGACGATTCTCGCCGGCATTCTGATCGATATTTTGTCGCCAGGGCAGGGGATCGTTAATAAAGTGCTCGCTTCGATCGGGATCGATCCGATCTTTTTCCTCGGTGACAATACCTGGTTCCCTTATACGATTGTCGTCTCCAATGAATGGAAGGAGTTCGGCTTCAGCACGATCGTGTACTTGGCCGCACTCTCCAGCGTCGACCCGGCGCTTTACGAATCGGCCGTCATCGACGGGGCGAACCGGTGGCGCCAGACGTGGCATATTACGCTGCCCGGCATCCGGCCGGTGATCATACTGCTTATGACGCTCAGCCTCGGACAAGTGTTAAATGCCGGATTCGAGCAAATTTTTAATCTATACAGCCCGTACGTGTACGAAAGCGGCGATATTATCGACACGATGGTATACCGAATGGGTCTGGAGGACGCGCAGTACAGCCTCGCCACCGCGGTCGGCCTGCTGAAGTCGATCGTGTCGCTCGTATTGATCTCGGTGTCGTACCTGCTCGCCTACCGGCTGGCGAATTACCGGATTTTCTAATGCCAACTTAGACAGGAGGAGGGATCAACGTGGTTGAGAATCCATCGTTCGGCCGTAAATTATTCATTGCCGGGAACTATACGTTTATGATTTTTCTAGCGTTCGTGTGCCTGTTTCCGCTCATCCACGTGCTGGCGGTATCGTTCAGCTCGAGCGGCGCCGCGGCGGCGGGCAAGGTGGGGCTGTGGCCGGTCGAATTTACGACGAAGGCGTACCAATACGTAATGAACAAGGAGGAGTTCGTCCGCTCGTTCGGCATCTCGCTGCAGCGGCTCGGGCTGGGGACCGTTATCAATATGGTCATGTGCGTGCTGATCGCATATCCGCTGTCCAAAGAGACGCGCGATTTCAAGCTCCGCACCGTGTACGTCTGGTATTTCTTCGTCACGATCCTGTTCGGCGGCGGACTCATTCCGACCTATATGACGGTTAAAAATACCGGGCTGATGGACACGATCTGGGCGCTCGTGCTGCCGAATGCGGTGCCGGTGTTTAACGTGATATTGCTGCTCAACTTTTTCCGGGGGCTGCCGAAAGAGCTGGAGGAGGCCGCCTTTATCGACGGAGCGGGGCATATGCGGACGCTGTGGAGCGTATTTATTCCGCTGTCCAAGCCGGTGCTGGCGACGGTGCTGTTGTTTACGATGGTCGGGCACTGGAACGCCTGGTTCGACGGGCTGATCTATATGAACGATCCGGCGCATTATCCGCTGCAAAGCTATTTGCAGACCGTCATCATCCAGCAGGACATGAGCGCGATGTCGGACAACGAGGTCGAGATGATGAAGGAGCTGTCCAACCAGACCGTCAAGGCGGCGCAAATTTTCCTCGGCGCTTTGCCGATCATCGCGGTATATCCGTTTCTGCAAAAGTTTTTTGTCAAAGGGATCGTGCTGGGTAGTGTGAAGGGCTGAGTTGGTCTGGGTTTAGCGGCGGGTTCTGGAGCTAGGCGCATCTGATGCGGCGAACGACGGCGGCGGGCGGCCGCCAGTTGCAGGCAGCCCGATGGGCGGCGCCGTGTCGAGCCGAGTGGTGGTATGTTAGGGGGCGTATGCCGCGAAGAGGTGCGGTACGGTGCGATAAGGTACGGAAACCGAGCTGATAAGAGCGGTATGTACCACTTATTTTGTCCAAATCCGGGTTTGAAGCGAAAATAGGAGCGGTTCGTAGCTGCTATTTTGCTTGGAAGGTACATTTCCCGGCAGATTGGCTGAAATAAGAGGTTCAAACCGCTTCTATTTCCTAACAAGTGGGCGAAGATTGTTTTTTAAGAGCTGCAAATCGCTCTTATTGGCTGGAATGAAACTCAGAAAAAGCATAGCTGGCGCGAGTAAGAACAAGCCCCGAAGTTTCCGTTCCAGGGCTAGATCGGACCTACTGAGTAAGCGGGTCGTCGATCCGGATTCTTGCACTTATTTCAATTTGTTTCGAGCTAAAAAATCTTCAATTTGCTCCCTAAGAGCAGTTGGGTTCGATTTCGCATGCGCTCCCTCTCTATGCCGCTCACTGTATTTACGTTCGAACGCAAGCGAGTATATTCCTCTCTTTCGTCAGAGCTCATATTCTCAAGCCGATTAGCGCGATAATCGACATGCCATGCAGGATTTATTCCCGTTCCCGATATATAAATCATCGCTCGAACCCGGCTAGTATACTTGGCGGAATACGCCAGTCCCAATGATGCTCCCCACGAATGCCCGCACACAACCCAGTCTTGGATTCCAAGATGAACCCTTAGATGTTCTAAATCTTCGATAAATGTCCGTACATCGTAGGGACCTTTTTGCTCAGACCTCCAGCTTCCCCGCTGCTCATAACGTATAATTTTGTAGCGGTTGCTAAACATGTCAGCCACAGGCTCCATATAGTCGTAAGCCCCTGGACCACCATGTAAAAGCACCACGGGGATTCCTTGACCATGAACCGTATGCCAGAGGGATACACCGTTTATTATTGAGATCATGTCATCCATTTTATCGCTCCCAACACGAGCCGTAGATATTTGAAATTTGACAAGAAAACACCTCAATGTATTTCTGCTGCATCGATAGGCATACCTCTTACATGCTTCAGATATTCAGTCATCTTCCTATCGTCATCGTAAGGGTACGAGTACGCTAGTTTTTGGGCCGGATCGGCAGCGAGAATTCGAAATAAGTCACCGGCAGCAAAAAGAGCATTCCACATATTGTTGTAGTTGCTGTCTGCATATGTGTTTTTATACAACTCCCATTCGGGTTCAGGAAGATGCTTTCTAAAATTCTTGAGCCATTCATCAGAATACGCAATATAGCAAAATTTTAACATATAGTTGGCGTTTGAATTGAAACTATTTCATTTAACTGAGCAAGAGCCAAGCAAAGCCACTGAAAAAAACCGATTAAGTAGACATAGGGAATTGCTGGATTAAATGGGAGCATCAAGTCAGCGAGTCTCAAATGATAAATAAACGCCTCCAAAACCACTAGATAAGCGGGATGGAAACGTTTATGTAAATGGTTTAGTCAGGCTTTACAGTTGTCAACCCACAGCCAACCCCAACCCCCTCAAGTCAGCGATCGTACCGGCGCGTTCCGCTTCGTACAGTTTCCAGATGACGCGAAGCCCTTGCAGGCTGTCGTAGCCGTCGGTATCGGGTTGCTGACCCGCATCGATGCAGTCGAGGAAATGCTCCAGCTCATATTGCGTTTTTTTGCCGGGAGCGTTGTCTTCCATCAGCACTCTCGTTCTCGACGCCGTATCCAGATTGGCCCGTTCCTCGACGATATGCGAATGAAGGTACAGCTTGCCTTCGGCGCGATTGAATTCCAGCATCCCTTCCGTGCAATGGATATGGATGGCGTAGCCGATCCGCGTCCCGCGCGCTCCCCACGTGCCGAAATGGTAGCCGACCGCACCGCTCTCGAACTCGATCGCCAGATCGCTCGTGCCCTCCCGCTCCATCCAAGGCGTACCGAGCCGCGTGCCGAGATGAAATCCTTTAACCGGACGGCCCAAAAACCAGAGCAGCAGGTCGATGTAATGACAGCCGTGGCTGAACAGCTGCCCGCCCCCGAGCTTGTCCGCCGATTCGGTCCAGTGACCGGCCGGGAAGCGGGTGAACTGTTCGGTATAGATCGACATATGGAACGGTTCGCCATAGGTTCGGTTGTCGATCAATTCTTTCATTTTCCGGACGATCGGCCAGAACCGGACCGGATAGGCGGTCATCAGCACGTTGCCGTTCCGCTCTGCGGCCTCGATCAGTCCGATGCATTGCTCCTCCGTATTGCACATCGGTTTCTCCATCAACACATGCTTGCCGGCTTCCAGACAGGCAAGGCCCACTTCGTAGTGAAGATGATGGGGAAGAGCGATCAGCACCGCGTCGACATCGTCCAGCAGATCGCAGTAATCGGTCACCGCAGAGGCGGCCCCCATCGATTGCGCAGCCCGGTCGGCACGCTCCTGCTCGATATCGCATACCGCCGTCACCTTCAGCCGCCCGGAAAGCGACGCTGCGCCAAGCACGTGTCCGCCCCCCATGCCGCCGCAGCCTATTAATCCCATTCGGATTGGATTCATGGTATCCCCGTCCCTCTTCTAAAGGTAAGATTATGGTCTTGCTACTCCATAATAGGGGGCTGCGGAGACGAAGTCTTTGCGGGATCGGGCTTGAAATGTGCAAATTTGGCCGGAGCTTGGTAAGGAACGATTCCAATTGGTTACAGTTAGATAGTCAGGCGAGAGGCCGATCGGCCTTCGCCTCTTCGTCTTGGCCGGACGCCGGACGCAGCCGGCGAAGCTCGGACAGAAGCGTCTGCCGGTCAATCATCTCCGACCAGTACAGCTTGAGCGGATGGTGCAAAGCGCCGAGCAGGCGGATCGGCACGCCGAGATCCGTATGCCACCGGTAGGACGGCATAATCTCGCGAAAGATCTGGTCATGTTGCGGGCGGTTCAGCCCCGTATCCTCCTGCGGCGGCGCTTCGGCGACCGGCTTGCATGCGGGGACCGTCAGCGTACGGCTGCGTATCCACTGCTGGGCTTTGACGGAAGCGGTGTAGTCGACGAACAGCTTGACCGCCTCTTTGGCTTTGGAGCGCCGGCTCGCCATCAGGCCGATCGCGATAAGAAGCGTCGCAGGCGCGTCTATATAAGGGAGAGGAGCGATGTCGTACCGGACCGCAGAATGCTTCATATCGTTCAAACTGTTATACGTAGCGAGCTGCATCGAGATTTTGCCGGAAATAAACAGCTGGCTCGCTTCGGGTTCGCTTTCGGATAAATAGGGGGGAAAGGCATGGCGGTTCTGAATGATCGCCCCGCACAAATCGATACCGTCCATCATCCGCTCCCAGTCCGGCTCGTCCGGGCTCCCCCTGCGTTTCCCGCCCTGCAGCAGGAATAGCGGCCAGCGGTTTTCCGATACTTGGTAAAAGTGAAAGCCGTGACGGCTACCCGGAACGGTCAGTTTCTCGGCGGCGTCAATCAGACGCTCCCACGTCCAGCCGGAATCCGGCTCGGGCAATCCCGCCTCGGCGAAATGGTCTTTGTTGTAGCAAAGCACGACGGGGGAGAAGACGACCGGTTGGGCATACAGCTTCCCGTCTGCGGAGAAAGCGTCGGTCAGAAACCGATACGTGCCCTCCGCGTAATCGAGCGGTTCCAACAAATCGGCGCAGCCGTTCTCGATTATTTGGATGAAATGGTTGTGATTGATCGTAATCAGATCGGCCGTTCCGTCCTCGAGGTAAGTGCGAATCGTATCGAGCGGCGAAGAACGCAGCGAAGAATCCAGCATGCTCCAGGCTACGGGCTTGACGTGAATGGAGGGATGCAGCTTGTGGAAGTCTTCCAGCAGCCGGGAAAATTCGAGATCCCGTTCGATGGAAGGCATGCAGATGATCGTAATCGTCGTTTTCGGCCTGACGGCCGGGGCGGTTACTCTGCTTCCCACTTTGTCCAGCTTGACGATCAGCCCTTCGGCGGCCAGCGTGTCCAGCCCTTTGCGCACCGAATTGTTGCTCAGCTCAAACTGCTTGGCAAGCGAGCTTTCCGAGGGCAGAAAGTCGCCTTCGGCGTAAGTGCCGTCCATAATCCGTCTGCGCAGCTCGTCCGTAAGGCGTTCCAGCCGGGCCGCAAACGATTTGCGGCTTATTCGTTTCGTCATAACCAATCTCTCCCGTTAGATGTCCTAATGGATATCTTAGTTTATTTAGTTAATGTTATCAACTAGAACTTTAAATAAATAACTTGTATTTAATGTTATGCATTAGAATCGACAAAAAAGTGATATATATGAACTAGTTTATGCGAAAAATCCGTTGACTTTGCCAACTTATGAATTATAAAATGAATTAAGGTTTAAGGTTTATATATGAAACTACAGGCGTGTCGCAGCAAGGCGAGACGCCGCCATAGCGGAGGAGAGCGACCATGAGAGCGGCAAGAAGCGTTGGAGGGTTATTGGAGATTACCGACATACCGGTGCCGGCTGTTACAGATACGTCGGTGCTGGTGGAAACATCCTATTCTGCGGTGAGCACAGGTACCGAGCTGATGGTGCTGCGCAACGGGGGCACCGCTTTTCTCGGATACAGCGCGACAGGGATCGTCAGGGAAGCGGGCAAGGACGTCGATCATGTGAAGGCGGGAGACCGGATCGTATGTTACGGAGCGCATACGCATGCCGATTATTTTCTGGCCGGCCGCAACCACGTCGCTCCGATTCCGGACCATGTAGATCCGCAGGAGGCGGCCTTTGCAGGAATCGCCACGATCGCGCTGCAAGGTCTCCGGCAAGCTGATCTGCGTTTCGGAGAAACGGTCGTCGTGCTCGGGCTCGGCATCGTCGGCCAACTTGCTGCGCAAATCGCTCATGCGGCGGCATACCGCGTCATTGCGATGGATTTGATGGAGACGCGTTGTCAGATGCTTGAGCAAGCCGGTCTGCAAAACGTATGCCGTTCGCCGGAGCAGGTGCAGGAGCGGGTCCGTGAAGCTACCCGCGGCCACGGGGCCGATTGCGTGCTCATTTGCGCCAATACGAAGGAGCACCGGCTGATCGACCAGGCTTTGGATTGGATTCGCGACAAAGGCAAAATCGTAATCGTCGGCGATACGAATACGGAATTTACCCGCAACAAGCTGTTTGCGAAGGAAGCGCAAATCACGATTTCCCGTGCCGGCGGGCCGGGACGTTATGATAAAGAGTACGAGCAGGAAGGCCGCGACTATCCGTACGGCTATATCCGCTGGACGCTGCAGCGCAACCTGGATGAGTTTGCGCGGCTGCTCGCTTCGGGCCGGATGAATTTGAAGCCGCTCGTAACCGGCGTCTACAAGCTCGAACAGCTGGAGGAGGCTTACGAACGCGCCAAGCAAGCCCCGTCGGAAACGATGGGAACGCTGATCCGCTTCGGGGGATGAGCGGACGTCGCCGGCTCGTTTGATCCGAGGGCGGAACTTCCAGTTCCAGTAGTGCCGGCAGACCGTTTCCAATCGTTAATGAGACGCCGCTTTACCCGTTTAAGATGCGGGAACGGCGTCTTTTTGCGTGCAAGCGCAAGTGGCGTAGTTCCGGACGATTTCCGGATCGGGAGACGTTAGGGGGAGAAGGCAAGCGACTCGGTCTGAACGATTTTCTTGCACCGTCATACTCGCAAGCTGCGTAATACTCGAAGGGATAAATATCATTTTTTCCCAGACAAGTCATATCCGCGCCTATGGAAAGTTGGTATAATGAGGACATGTTGGAATTTATCCCAGGGGGAATTTATATATGAAGCAAAGTACAAGGCGGGAGGCGGCGGCCGGGAGAGGAGCAGCCGATATTGCAAGATCCGGTCAGACGGGGACGGCGGCGATGAACCTGTTTCACCGCTCCGGGACTGCTGCGCTGCATAATGCCCATCGGACGGTCGGCAATCGCGCCGTGCAGCGGATGGTGGCGAAGACGATGAGCCCGGATACGGATACGGAGGCTCGAAGCGGGACCGGCAGGGCCGTCGTACAGCGGATGCCGGATGTAAGCAGCTTTAAGAAAAGCACGGCCGTCACGTTCATGAGACGGAGCAAAATTAAACAGGTCGACCAGGCGCTTGCCGCCTATAATGCGCTCGGCGAGCGGGAATATGCGAATCGGAGCGCCGGACTGGGCGCGATTATTCAAGAGTGCGATACGTATCTCGCTCATCCGAAAGCCCATCCGGGCCGGGTTCCCGGCGTAACGGATCTGTTGGAGAACGCCCGTAAAGAGCTTGTCGTTATGGACATCTTGACCGAGGCGGATAATTTGAAAGGGGCCGACAAGTTTTTGAAGCTGTATGAAGCCCACGACGCTTGGCTCCTCGTCAAAGATATCGTGCCCAGATTGGATAAATACGATATCAATCAAATTTTGTTCGATAGTTTGCAGGAGCTGCGGAGTACGCCCGGCGAAACCGAGAAAGTGCTGCAGCATGAACTCGATCAGCTCGCAGAAATTATGAACGACGGCGACACCCCGGAAATTACGAGGAAGGCGCTTCAGGAAATACTCGGCAATCTGGACGAGATTCATATGAACGCGATGCTGCCGGGGGCCCGGTTCACGAACGAGAAAGAGAAACAATCGGGCATTGCGGAGAAGTATGTCGTCAATCATAACTTGAATGCGCCGGGAGGGTCGGCGGAAAGGCTCGGGTCGCTCGCGCACGAATTGACGCATGTCTCGATCTCCGAGCAATTCGGCAATACCGCGCTTTTCTTTGCATTTGACCCCGGGACGAGCGACGATGACGTTATGGCCTTGGTGGAGAAGCGCCACCGGGACTTGGATGCATTGATTGCCGCTATGGATGTGGGCGGATTTGACAAGGAGCAGGCCGACCTGCTGCAAATGAAGCTCGAATATCCGCGCAAAGGCGGCAGCAGCGGCGTGTTGAAGTACGTCTCCTCGTTTTTCCAAAGTAAGAAAATTACGAGGGAAGAGAAGGAGAAGGCCGAGGCGCTTGTAGCCAAAGGAATGGATAATACGGTCATCGAATTCGACACGGTCATCAACCAGATGCTGATTTATATGCATCAATGGAAAATTCCGCAGGACAACCCGTTTTATGTGCTGCTGCAAACGGTCGCCCAAGACGCCTACGATCACCGTATGGGGTAGACGCGGGACAACTGTTCGTCTCCGCCTAGCAGCCCGTTCTATCTATCAAGCGAGAGCAGCCTCCCTTCATTTGCCGGGAGGCTTTACTTTTGATTGTTGCAGGGGATTTCGAATGTCCGTACATGCATAAATTAACATAAAAACATGTATTTACATCTTGAAGGGTGATTGCTACTATTTGGATAACTGCATCTGGGCCGTGTGTGGAAGGCACGACGAAAACCAATATTTCAGTGGATTTGAAATCAGGGAGGGGAGCAAAATGAACCGCACAATAGGAAAAGTAATGTTGGCAGCGCTCGCAGTCGCTTTGCCGGCCGCCGCTTGCAGCAAAGCAGCCGAACCTGCGGAGACGAAGCCTCAGACCGCCGCTCCGGCTGCCGCGGAGCCCTTGGTGCTCGGAATGCTGGGCAAGCCGGATGCCGGCATCGTCAAAATGCTGGAAACGAAATTTCCGGACATTCCGATCAAAGCCGTCTCGATCGATCCGAAGGCGATGGAGCAATGGGTGAGCGGCGGCGGCATGCCCGATCTGCTGCTTGATGTCGAGCGCATATCCATCCCTCCGTATCTCCTGGACCGGATTCAGCTGGACTTGAGCCCGTATATCAAAAAATCGAATCTTCCGCTCGACCGGTTCGAGCCGGGGCTGATCGACCATATCCGGGCGTACGGGGACAAAAATCAAATGTACGCGCTGCCTGTAACCCGGTATTTATACGCCCTATACTATAACAAAGACGTGTTCGATAAGCTGAACGTCCCGTATCCGACGGACGGCATGAGCTGGGAGCAAATTTTGAAATTGGCCGAATCGGCGACGCGCTCGGTCGACGGGATCACTTACCGGGGACTCGACCCGATGATGAGCGAATTCGGCCTGGTCAGCCTGATCGACCAGTTTTCCCTGAATGCGGTTGATCCGGCTACGAATCAAGCTTCCGTCTCGACGGATCGATGGCAGGGCATGGTGAGCCTGCTCCGCAGCATTTACGATATTCCCGGCAACCGGCCGGAGACGAAGTCGCTGCGCAAGCCGGACGATTTTCTGGCCAGCGGGAAAGTGGCGATGGCGCTCGGCATCGATCCGTCCGCCTTGTCCGGCATGAAGGGCAGTATCGATATCGTCACCTACCCGACCTTGCCGGACAAACCGGGCGTCGGTCCCGGCACCCGTACGTTAAACGCGATGATTACCGCCGGGTCCAAGCAGAAGGATAAAGCGTTCGAGCTGATCACGTATCTCGTCTCTCCGGAGGCGCAGTTAATGATGTCCGCCAGAGGGTTCGGAACGGTTTTAAGCGATCCCGCAATCATGAAAGCTTACGCTTCGGACGTACCGGCGCTAAAAGGCAAAAACGTTCAAGCTTTCTTTAAAAACAAACTGCCGCAAATCGGAGTGATCAGCCCGTACGAAGTGCTGGCGCTGCCAGTCCTGTACAGCGCCGTCCCGGAGCTGGTGACGGCTCCCGATCCGAAGCCGGTATTGCAGCAGATCGACACGGCCATGAACGGGCTGATCCGGGCGGAGACGGCCAAGCAGGTTAAAAAATAGACGATAGCGAACAGGAAGTGAACAAGATGATCGTACGTTGCACAGAACACCAGCTCGTAATGACCACGCAGCACGATCATGCCCGGTTGTCGGGAGACATCGCCAGAGCATTCGGCCCTTTTTTGGAAGGCGATCCTTATCTGGAGGATGCGCTGGTTGCCGTGTATCAGCACGATATCGGCTGGGTGCGGCTGGATGAGACGCCCGTATGGAACGATCGCGTCTCGCTTCCGTTTTCCTTCACGGATTATCCGCTGCTGCCGAAGCTCACTCACTATACGTTCGGACTGGACCAGGTAGAGAGCATGAATCCGTATGCCGCTCTGCTGTGCAGCATGCACTATTGTTCCTTCAGCGTATTCCAGGACAGCGCGGTAGAGGCTTGTATCGACTTCACGCGGCACGAACTCGAAAGGCAGCGGCGGATTAGTGCCGGGCTTGGACTAATGAATCGGGAGGAGCTCTTGATGCAGCTCCAACTGCTTCAATTATGCGACCGCATCTCCTTGTACGTATGCATGAACGAGCCGGGGGTGGCCAAAGAAAAGGAACATCCGTGGTATAAAGCGGGCTTTAGCGATTCCGAGCGGTTTAGTCCCAAGGGGGACACCCGTCTGACGGCCGGGTGGATAAGCGATACGGAAATTGAGCTGACTCCCAATCCGTTCGAGCACACGTTCCGCACCGAAATCATCCAGAGAACCATCGATAGACGTCACATCGAACAGGTCGGGATCGCGGAAGCGTACGCTCATTCGGAGCCAGTCGTCCGGGAGATTGTATTTGCGGGGCGGAACGGATAAAAAAGAAGTGAAGCCTGTCTGGACCGCTCCCTCCCGTCAATCGTTGCGGATCTGTGAAAATGGACGGTGCAAAAAGAACGGGAATGGCGGGTGCTGGAAAACATCGCCTTGAAGCGGGCGGGCCGACGCGCACGAGCATATAAAACCGAACAAGATCACCCTTTTCCGGTGCATATGGGGCCTTCGCGGAACCCCGATGCGGGAAAAGGGTGTTTTTGGCGTTACCAGAGATCGGCTGCAGCTCGAAGTCAGCCTCTAGGCGCCCACAGCATGATGGATACCCCGGCGACACAAACCGCAGCCCCGATCCAGTCGTACATATCGGGCGTTTTTTTATCGACAAACCATCCCCACAAGACGGCGAGAACGACAAACACACCGCCATAAGCCGCGTATACCCTCCCGAACGACGGAAAGCTTTGCAGCGTCGGAATGATGCCGTACAGGATAAGGATCAGGCTTCCGGCCACGCCATACCAGTACGACCTGGACTCCCGCAGCCAAAGCCAAACCAGATAACCCCCGCCAATCTCGGCAAGCCCCGCGATCACGAAAATGAATATTGCAGTCAACACGGTGGTGTCCCCTCTTTCGTTATGGAATCTCCTTGAATGAAACCGGGCTTATTTTTTAGAAAAAGTATAGAAGAAATGAGGAGACAGAGCAAGCGAAGCATCGGCCGCCGGTGCTGCAACGGGTGTGCACGAATGATCGATAGTCTGTCGGACTCGTTTGCCGGTTTTTGGATCATCCCATGTTTTGGATCATTTGTTTCGATTCGTTGAACTTGGCCGGTACGGGGACGCTTTCAGCGGCTGGTGACGGGAATCACAATCCCGGGCTAAAGTGAGATAGGATTCAAAGTCGACAGGAGTTGAAAACATTGAAACTACCCAAAGCGATTCGTAGCGCAGGCGCCTTCATGATGTTCGCGCTGCTGTTGCTCGCGGCCACCGGCTGCACCGAAAACATCATCGTGCTGAACCCGAAAGGACCGATCGCCGCTCAGCAGCGGGATCTGATGGTTTTCTCGACGATTCTGTGCAGCATCGTGATCGTTCCCGTTCTGATCATGACGGCGGTCATTATTTGGCGGTACCGCGACAAGAAGGGGAGAGCGGCGAAGTATACGCCGAACTGGGAGCACAGCACCAAGCTCGAGGTTACGTGGTGGAGCATTCCGATCGCGATCATTCTAACGCTGGGAATTGTGACGGCGAAGGCTACGTATGCCCTGGAGCCGTCCAAGCCGTTGGCGTCGGATCGGGAAACGATGGTCGTCCAAGTGACCTCGCTCGACTGGAAATGGCTGTTCCAATATCCGGAGCAGGGCATCGCGACGATCAATGAGTTGAAAATTCCGGAGGATGTGCCGGTCCGTTTCGAGATCACGGCCGATTCCCCAATGAACTCATTCTGGATTCCGCAGCTCGGCGGACAAATGTATGCAATGTCCGGGATGGCGATGAAGCTCCACCTGCAAGCCGACGAGCGGGGGACCTACTGGGGATCGGGCGCCAATTTCACCGGCAAAGATTTTGCCAAAATGTATTTTGACGTAGAAGCGACCACGCAGGAGGAATTTGACAATTGGGTGAGCCAGGTGAAAGCAACCTCGCCTGCTCTTACGATGGATGGCTATGAGCAGCTCGTGAAGCCGGCCGCATCGGAGGCCAAGACGTTTTCTTCGTTTCCGGAAGGATTGTTCGAGATGACGGTCACCAAGTACGCCTCGTCGCACCATCACGGCTTGTCCGCGAAAGAGCAGCAGCCGGCGGAGGAGCATCGGTCGAAAGGCCATCATCAATAGAAAAGATTCGGTCGTGGGTGAACGACAAATCCCGTGCGGAGTCTATGTAAGGAGTGATAGTTGCTATGTGGGAGAAAGTGAAGAGCTTTGCCGCGGATTTCTTCGTTACCGGCGATCCGTTAATATACGGTGCGGATGTCAGCATCGTACTAACGGTAGCAGCCATCGTATTCGTCTTAACGTATTACAAAAAATGGGGCTGGCTGTGGCGCGAATGGCTCACGACGGTCGATCATAAAAAAATCGGCATCATGTACATTTTGTCCGCATTCCTGATGCTGTTCCGCGGAGGGGTGGATGCGCTCCTGATGCGGGCGCAGCTGGCCGCTCCGGAGATGAGCTTCCTGACGCCGGAGCATTACAACCAGATCTTTACGACGCATGGCGTCATTATGATTTTGTTTATGGCCATGCCGTTTATGTTCGGCTTGTTTAACGTCATCGTGCCGCTGCAGATCGGGGCGAGAGACGTCGCCTATCCGTTTCTGAACGCGCTGAGCTTCTGGCTTTTTTTCTGGGGGGCGATGCTGTTTAATCTGTCCTTCGTCATCGGCGGGCCGCCGGATGCGGGCTGGCTTGCCTATCCGCCTTATTCGGAGAAGATGTTTACTCCGGGCGTCGGGCAAGACTTCTACATTTGGGGCATCCAGATTTCCGGGATCGGCAGCCTGATGACCGGGATCAACTTTATCGTGACGATCCTGAAAATGCGCACGCCCGGCATGAAGCTGATGAAGATGCCGATGTTTTCCTGGTCGGTATTGTCGAGCTGTATCGCGATCATTTTTTCTTTCCCGATCCTGACCGGCACGCTGGCGCTGCTGTTCCTCGACCGGTATGCCGGGGCGCACTTCTTCACGCTGGACGGCGGCGGCAATCCGATGATGTATATCAATCTCATCTGGATGTGGGGACATCCGGAAGTGTATATTATCGTCCTGCCCGCCTTCGGGATTTTCTCGGAGATCGTAGCCACGTTTTCGAAGAAAAAGCTGTTCGGCTACAAATCGATGGTGTACGCGATGATGATCATCAGCGTCCTGTCGTTTCTCGTATGGGCGCATCACTTCTTCACGATGGGTTCGGGAGCGGACGTCAACGCCTTCTTCGCTCTAACCACGATGCTGATTGCGATTCCGACCGGCGTGAAAGTGTTCAACTGGCTGTTTACGATGTTCCGCGGCAAAATTACGTTCGAAACGCCGATGCTGTGGACCGTCGGTTTTATTCCTTGTTTTGTGATCGGCGGGATGACGGGCGTGCTCTTGTCGGTAGCGCCGGCGGATTTTCAGTTCCACAACAGCTATTTCCTGATCGCTCATTTCCATCAGGTCATTATCGGCGGAGTCGTATTCGGCTATTTTGCCGGCTTGTATTACTGGTGGCCGAAGATGTTCGGCTTTAAGCTGAACGAGCGGATCGGCAAATGGGCGTTCTGGTTTTGGAATATCGGCTTCTACCTGTGCTTTATGCCGCAATATGTCGTCGGGCTGATGGGCATGACGCGCCGGGTCGCCTCCTACGGATGGGACAAGGGCTGGTGGGAGATGAACCTCGTCTCCACGATCGGCGCAGGCTTGATGGGGATCGCTTTCCTGTTTCAGGTATGGCAGATCATGCATAGCGCCAAACGGTACAAAGCGAATCTGGATACGACGGGAGATCCGTGGAACGGACGGACGCTGGAATGGTCGATCCCATCGCCGGCACCCCATTATAACTTCGCCGTGCTCCCGCAAGTGTCCGAGCAGGACGACTGGTGGGAGAAGAAGCAGAGCCGCGAACGGGGAGAACCGGTTCGGCACGATTCGCCGAAGCTGGAGCCGATCCATATGCCGCGCAACTCGGGGACCCCCTTTGTGATGTCGCTCTGCTGGTTCGTCGCCGGATTCGGGTTCGTATTCGACTGGACCTGGTTTGTCGTTGCAGGTTTGGCCGGCGTTGCGCTGTGTATGATCGCTCATTCGTTTAACTACAATACCGATTATTACATCCAGGTCGACGAAATCGAGCGCACGGAAGCTCATGCAAGGAGGGGACAAGCAGGTGGGTAAAGGTATGGATACCGTCCAATCTGCCGGATTGCCGGGGGAGGCTCACGAGCATCATCTGGATCTGGAAGGAATGCGCACGTTCGGATTTTGGATTTATCTGATGACAGACGTTATCTTGTTCGGAACGTTTTTCGCCACATACATCGTCCTTCAGGGCAATACGAACGGAGGTCCGGGTCCCGCCGATTTATTCCGGATCGGAGACGTCATCGTCAGCACGTTCATCCTGCTGACCAGCAGCTATACGTGCGGTCTGGCGCTGCTTGCGATGAACAAAGGAAACAAGCGGGCGCTGCTTGGCTGGCTCGGCGTCACGGCCTTGCTCGGCATCGCGTTTCTGGGGCTTGAGATCGGCGAATTCGCTCATATGGTGAGTGAAGGCGCGACGATGGGGACGAGCGCTTTCTTATCGGCTTTTTATACGCTGGTGGGGACGCACGGCATTCACGTAACGATCGGAATCGTCTGGATGGCCGGGGTTATGCTCCAAATCTCGAGGCGCGGCATTACGCCGGTGACGAAGCGTAAAGTGAATATCATCAGCTTGTTTTGGCACTTTCTGGATGTGGTCTGGATTTTCGTTTTTACGGTCGTGTATTTAATGGGGGTGAGCTAAGATGGCGCAGACGAATCAGGCCACACATGCGGATCATGCGGAATCGGAGTCACACGGTTCGTTCCGGTCGTACACGCTCGGTTTCCTGTTCTCGCTCCTTTTGACCGTTATTCCGATTGCAATCGTGCTGAACGGCTGGCTGGAGGGGACGGCAAACGCGCTCACGCTGATGGCGGCTGCGATCCTGCAATTTATTGTGCAGCTGTTGTTCTTCATGCATTTGCGGGAAGAGAGGAAGCCGCGTTACAATCTGATCACGCTGCTTCTCGGTCTGGTCATTCTGCTCGTGATCGTGGCCGGGTCGATGTGGATTATGATGTATAATACGGTTGCCGTGTAAAAAGACAAACAGGTTAGCATTGGGGAAGCCGATGCTAACCTGTTTGCAATGAAGATCGCGGGCTGAAGCTTCCTCCTACCACCTTCAGCCCTTATCCGAGAACCGCCCGAAGCGCTGCGGCAAACTTCATAATCCCCGGTCCTATTTGCTGTTCTCCTGCTCTCGCATACGTAAACCGCACATAACCGGAATCCGAGCCGTAGACGCTGCCCGGCACGAAGATGACGCCCCGGCGGATCGCTTCCTCCAGCAGCTTGCCGTCATTGACCTCCGGCTTCACTTTGCACCAGAGATGCAAGCCTCCCCGCGGAACCGTAAACTTCACCAGATCTCCCAGTTCTGCGCGAATCGCTTCGATCAGCAAATCCCGCTTATACAGAAGCCGCAAACGCAGCCGCTCCAGATGAGGCGCAAAATAGTCCGAGTTTAAAAATTGCGAAGCAAGCTTCTGCGGGACGACGCTGAGCCCGAAATCCATCTGCTGTCTGGCATCGGCCAGCCGCTCGACAACGGAATGAGGCGCGACCAGCCAGCCGACGCGCAAGCCGGACGCCGCCATTTTCGAGAACGATCCGATATACAGCACAGAGCCAAGCGTATCGATCGACTTGATCGGCGGGGGAGGCGTTTGCTCGTAGGCGGTCAGGCTGAAAGGATCATCCTCGACGATCGGAAGGCCTAGCTCGCTTACGAGATCCAGCAACCGCGCACGGCGTTCGGGGTCGAGAACCGCGCCGGTCGGGTTTTGAAAATTGGGGTTAAGAAACACCATTTTGATCCGGTGTTTTTTGTACAGCGCCCGAATGTCCTCCGGCTTGATTCCTTTGGAATCGACTGGCAGACGGAACAACCGGAGGCCGGCCGACTGGAACATCGGGAGCGAATAACAGTAGGAAGGGTCTTCGATCGCAACGGCATCGCCGGGAGACAGCAGGCACTGGGTGATCAGGTACAAAGACTGCTGGGAGCCCGAAGTGACGAGGATGGAAGATTCCGTCGTTTGGATCTGTCTGTATTTGTGCAGATACGATACTAACGATTGCCTCAGCGGGGTATAGCCATGCGGGTTGTCGTAACCCAGGTAAGAATTAAAGTGATTTCCGCTCAACAGCGAATTGATCTCCTCTACAGGCGACAAGTCCCCTTCAAGCTCGCCGCTGGCGAAGTCGATCAGGGACGGGTTATGTCCCAGCGCTTCCCGGATCCGGCGCAGAAAAGGCACATTGGGCAAAAAGCTCCCGCCTTCGGCATACCGGCTCCAGTTCGGCGTATGTTTGGGAGTCGCTCCCCATTTATATTTGCTTACTCTCGTTCCGCTTCCAGACCGGCTCTCGATAATGCCAAGCGACCGGAGCTCGGCGTAAGCCAATATGACGGTGCTGCGGTTCACTCCCAATTGCTCCGCCAATTTCCGTTCCGAAGGAAGGAGGCTGCCAGGCGGAAATTCCCCGTAAGAGATTCTCCGTTCGAGATCGTCGGCAATTTGCTGGTAGATCGGCTGGCCGTTCGAACGATCCGGTGTCCACATGGTCTGCACCTCCTGGGCTTAAGTTTAGAATGAAACTATATGGTGATTTTTATCATACCATTTGCGCCCCGTTTTTTTATAATAAACCTGACAAAATCTCTATCAATCTGTTGAACATGGAGGGTCTGTTTCGGATGAAGCGGATGGTACGATTCCCGCCGGTTTGGATGGTTCGTTTTTAGGCTCTGTCGTATATCATAGTAAATAGATAGGAATTGAATACGGAGCCGGAAGCCTATCCGGAGCTCAAGGGGATGATGGAATGAAGGAACGTATCGCCGCCCGTGTTGCTGTAGTCCAAGCCGCTCCCGTCCTTTTTGACAAGAAATCCGCCATGGATCAAATCATAAGCAAGTCGAAGGAAGCGGCGGCGCAAGGAGCGAACCTTATCGTATTTCCCGAAGTATTTCTATCGGGGTATCCGAGAGGATTATATTTCGGGACGCGGGTCGGCAGCCGGGAGGCCAGCGGCAGGCAGGACTGGCAGCGATACTGGAGCAGCGCGATCGAAGTGCCGGGGGAGGAGACGGATCTTCTCGGCGAGCTGGCCGAAGAGCTGGGCGTTTATTTGATAATCGGCGTCGTGGAGCGGGATCGGGAGTATAGCGGCGGAACGTTGTACAACTCGATCCTCTACATCGGGCCGGACGGCAACGTTCAGGGCAAACACCGCAAGCTGGTGCCGACAGGCTCCGAGCGTCTGTTATGGGGACAAGGGGACGGCAGCACGCTGACGGTGATCGACACCCCTTACGGCCGGATTGGAGGGCTGATCTGTTGGGAAAATTATATGCCGCTCGCCCGGACGGCGTTGTACGCCCAAGGCATCGATATTTTCATCACCCCGACGGCGGACGCCCGGGATACGTGGCAAGCGACCTTGCGCCACATCGCGTGCGAAGGCCGGTGCTTCGTCGTTTCCAGCAACCAATATGCGACCAAAGCTTCGTATCCCGCCGATCTGGCCTGCTATGACGACATTCGGGACGCCCCCGACGTGTTGAGCAGAGGCGGCAGTACGATCGTCGGCCCGCTCGGGGAATATATCGTGGAACCTTTATACAACGAGGAAGGCCTATTGTATGCAACGCTCGACCTTTCTCTGGTCACGCAAAGCCGGTATGACTTCGATGTCGTCGGCCATTACAGCCGCCCCGACGTCTTTCAATTAACCGTGAACACGAAAAAACAGCGTATCGTCCGTCAGGAGGAGAAGTCCCCTTCGTGCAGCGACTCGTAACCGGTTCGGCCCCTTGCTGTGGAGCAGGGGGCTTTTTGCCGGTTTTATGCAGGGAGGGAAGCAGTCTGGAAAAGAGGTGAGGATTTATAAGTAGGAATCGATTATAATGAAAATAATCATGTGGGAATATATACCAGTGTTAGGTAATGAAGATCGCTCCTGCCGGTCTTTGTATCAGAAGGGGGAACGTATGAAACATATTATTATCATTTGCATCGTATTGACGGCCGTCGTACTATCGGGCTGCACAGGCGATCCGGGGTTTCGGTCGCCGGAGGAAGCGATGGCCGGAGCGGGGATTCAAACTAAAGGAATATTGAAACAAATCGAGCTTCAAGACGCCGTGCTGATCTTCTACCAGAAGAAGGAACCCGTTAAGGATGTTCATGTCGGAGCAGGTTTGGTGCGTAAAAAGAAGGGCAGCTGGACTTGGATGAACGGTTCGGAGGTACAGCGCTTGACAGAGGCTCCGGTCACTTACGGATGGACCAATCTGGATAAAATGAATCAAGCGGGCAGCGGCTACCATATGTACTGGGGAATCGTCAATCAGGAGAACATCGCCAAGCTGCATATCAAGCAGAGACAAGGCTGGGGGACGGATGCCGATGCCGAGCTGCTGGACACAGGGCTTGGATACCGGATCTGGTATCTGGTCCTGGATGAGTATTACGGCACCGTGCCGGGTGTGGATATGATCGGTTATTCGGCTGGCGGAGAGGTTGTATACAAGTACGAGTAAGGCAAATGGAACGAAGCTTCCTACGGGGCGGGACCCAATGGGGACGAATATACGATGGCCGGAGTGAAATAACATACGACAAAAAAAGAAAGAAGCCGACTCGGGGACCGAGAGGCTTCCGGTAGAGCTTTTATCATGAAACGCGCGTTAGGCTGGCGGCGCCAGAGGAGCCAATTCGTCGCTGTAGATCGTAATGATCCGGTTCAGATTGTCCCAATACGTCTTGTAGCCGAACAGATCGCTGATCTCCCGCAAGTTGACGAGAATGCGGTTGTTCAAAATATGAATCGGCGCGGCGATCGTCCTCAGCCGTTCCGGGTCGGTTGCCAGCTTGTATTGAATCTCGTTTTTGTCCAGATCGATCCGGATCTGCCGGGCGCCGAAGGCGTGCATCAGCTCTTCGACGGGCGTCCACGTCTTGCCGTCGACGATGACGGGTTTGTGGGCGGTAAATTTAATCTCGTTGTTGTTGAAATAAACGGTGATGAACGGCAGCGTACGGGCCTGGTTATTGCCTAGCAGCGTAATATGGCCTTTGTTCAGCTCGGCGATGTCCGATTCGGACAACCCGGTAATTTTGCTGTTGCCGCGGCCGGGCTGGAGTTCGATCCCGTAGGTGTCCTTCATCTCCTGTTGGAAAGAGGCCATGATGTTCTGCGTTACTGCCTTCAGGCCGATGTCCGTCCCTTCGAGCCGGGCGAGCAGGATGCCGATACTCTCCGCTGCCAGCGCGCCGTTCGGCTGAATCCGGGCGCTTCCGTAAGCGACGGGAGTCGCTCCGACCAGCTTGCCGGTCAGGATGACGTTGTCCGCATCTTTCAGCAGATAGCTGCGAAGCGGGATGCCATACTTGTCCGGCCGTCCGATCGCGAATCCTTCCCGGTTGGAACGTGACCCTTGGATATCGATGAAATAACCTCCGACGCTGACATTGTCCCAGTACATCTGACCGCTCAGCAGATCGGAAGCCTCAAGTGTATATTCAGTCGGATAATGGTTGTATTCGCGAATATACAAATAACCGGGCTCGCCGTTCAGCTCGATATTTTGAAAGCCGGTGATATGCTGCTTCAGATGGTCGCGGATACGCGGCATCTCTTCCTTAGCATAGTCCATCGCCCGCTTGACCGTTTGCGGATCGCTGGGGTCGACATCGTATACTTGAAGCGCGTTAATGATAATATCTCCGTCTTTTTGGTTGAGGATATTCAATCCGCGCAAGTTCACCTTGTCCGGATTTTTCGGTTCGTATCGGGCTACGATCGGCGGGAAGCCGTAGGCGATATTGGCGTCTACATACGTCTCCGGTCCGTACATCGTCATCCGCTCCGCCTTGTTCATTTTCCAAAACTGGCTGTAAAATTTCTCCCAGTCGACGCCCTTGAATTTCATCATGTAAGTGGCGCTCATATATTCCTTCTGGGGGCTCTGGTACAAAGCTTCCAGCCCCGGCAGCCGCTGCGCGCCGAGCAGGTCGACGAGCGCGCCGTTGTCGGTATTATCGACGAAATAATCGGCCTCTACCGTCTTCTCGCGGCCGCCGGACGTAACGTACTTAAGCGCCTTGACCGTTCCGTTCTCGGTGCGGGCTTCGCGCAACACGGCGTCCTTGGTGAGCGGAATCCCGCGGATCAGCCCGTTGAAGTACGCCTCGAAGTCGGCCTTTTTCCGGATATTCCCGGCGTAATAATCTTGAAACAGCTGTTTGATCGAGCCTTGCACGATCGAATTGCCTTTATCGTCAAACGTTTCGTCCAAGTATAACATTTCCCCTTGGAGCAATTGTCCCCCGACTCCTGCGGTCGGCTCCAGGATCGTGACGCGCAGCCCAAGCTCGTGAGCCCGCTTGGCCATATACATGCCTTCCAGCTCGGTTCCGATAATGACGAGATCGGCTTTGCCGCCCGTCTTGTACCGGTATCCCAGATAGGAGAGTGCCGCCACCAGCACAACCAGCGTTCCAATCCAAATCGTTTTTTTCACTCCATGCACTCCTTGCCGACGTTAGCGACGATTGCTGGTTTACAGCCTTATTGTACGAAAAAAAGCTTTCCCCGGCAACGGGTCCGCAAAATGGCGGATATGCTGCGGGGAAAGCTTCCAGCCAACGCTTACCGGACGAAGGGACCGGTCAGGGAGCTGCCGGCATCGCAGGCTGCGGCACGTCCGGGGAGCTGCCCGGAGACGAGCCGGGAACGGCGCCTTCATAGTAAGGGTACAAGGCATGGCGCAGTCCGTATTCGAACAAGTCGACGTCGGGCATCGAGAGGTCTTTGGCGATGGCGATGGCCCTGTCGATGTCATACGATATCCTCCGCAGTTGAACGGCGATATCGTTGCCGGACAAGTCGATTACGGCGTAGCTCGCTCTGTTGTCGCGGTCGAACGGGATGCCGACGCTGCCGCCGTTTACGACGGTGCGCCCCATTGCCTGTCTTACGAATGCATGATGCGTATGGGCGGTCAGGACGAGCTTCGTCTCTTCGTATTGATGCAGACTGTCCAACTGCTCCAAGGTCGCCCATGGATAGGTGATCTGAACGAAAGAGGATGCAGAAGCGTGATACAACTCCGTCTGAATTCCGTTCAAGGTCAACGCTTGTCCCATCGGCCAATGGGCGATCCAATGCTGCTGCTCGGCCGTTAACCGGGCACGGTCGTATTGGAAGGCGCGGTATTGCATATTTTCTTTGAAAGTTTCAGGTTTCCAGTCCGGGCTTTTGGGATACCGGGTAAACATATGATCGTAATTGCCGCGTACGGTTGCAAGCGGTTCGAGGGAACGCAGCAGTTCCACGCATTCGGAAGGTTGGGGTCCGCGCATGACGATATCGCCGAGAAATACGACTGCATCCGGGGCCATCCGTTTCATATCGTCAATAACCGCCTGGAAGGCAACCGCATTGCCATGGACGTCGGATAAGACGGCTAATCTCATGGTTTCACTCATTTCTTATGTAGGGTAGGGGAGACTCTTATTTTGGGATAAAGCCTATGTTCAGAAACTAATTATATCATCCAAATCAGATCTTACGAGCAATCGACAAATCGCAAAAAAAAGGACCCCTTGTCAACGGGACAGGGGCCTTACCAAAAGGTTTATATTAAAAAGGGGGTCTTGCTACTTATTATAACCCGTCTACATGATGAGAACGTGACAGAAATATTTCATTTGTGTAACAAAAACATAAAACAAGAGAAAAATGTACCCGGATTGCAGCGTCGTGTGACCGGACCATGTGCGTCCAGACCACGTACGCCCGGACCACTCCCGCCGGGAGTTTAACCTGGGCCGATAAATTATCGGTTACAGCTTAACGGCAACCGGGCCTTTTTGCCGGAAGTACACCCATTCCTTGAAGCCTATCTCTTTCAGGCGCTGCTTCACTAGCTCGAATTCGTCACCGACCCGGCTAGGTATATGGGCGTCGGAACCAAATGTGACGGATACGCCGTTGAAGAGGGCGCGCTCCAGAATTTCGTCGGACGGGTACCAGCCGCCGCAATGTTTCGTCTTGCCGGACGTGTTGATCTCGATGGCAAGGCCGTTCTCACCGATGATGCGCAGCGTATTCTCGACGGCTTCGGTTTGGATCGCCGAAAACTCCGGATAATATCCTTTCATCGCGTCGATATGGCCGAGAATTTGAAACATTCCGCTTTCGGCGGATTGGCGGATCAGATCGTAATACAGCTCCTTTTGCCGGACTTTCTCGTCTTTGGCGAGACCTTCCCACCGTTTCTTGTTGAAGATGCTGACCCCGTCGGAGCGGTGCACGGAGCCGATGATGTAGTCGAACGGATACCGCTCGTAGATTTGCCGGTAGATGTCCGTATGCTCGGGGAAAAAGTCCGATTCCACGCCAAGCAGCACCTCGATCCGATCCCGGTATTCTTCCTTTAGCGTCAGCACTTCAGTTACATATCGGGCGAATTCGCTCTTCGCCATCGCGATACCGGGCCATGGCTGCTCCTCTTCCTCCGCGAAGTAGGGAGAGTGGTCGGAGATGCCAATGACTTGCAGCCCTTCGGCGATCGCCGCCTCGATATAGCTGCGGATGACGCCTTCCGCATGTCCGCATCGGTCATGGTGGGTATGCAGGTCGAATTTCATGATAGCGTCCTCCTGAAAGCTTTGCATAAGCAAAGCTGGCATCGTAAGCATTAGCTGAGTTTTGCGTGAGCAAAACTGCATCGTAAGCAAAGCTGGCATCGTAAGCAAAACTGCATCGTAAGCATTAGCTGAAACGTTCCGTCTCATTGTGTCCAAACTAGCTGCCGTTCACTCCGGCGCGACCCGTCTATTCCGAGCCGACGAAGTTCGTCTCCGGCATTCCTTTCAAATCCAGCAAAAACTGGTGCATCGCGGAGTTTTTATATTTGCCCGCCTTCGTCATGACAGCGATCGGATGGGTCAGCTCAAGCTCGTTCACCTGGATCATCTTGAGCGTACCGAGCCGCAGCTCGTTGGCGATCGACAGCTTCGAGATGATAGCGGCGCCGAGGTTCAGCTCCACCATCCGTTTCACTTCCTCGCTGCTTGACAGTTCCATCACGATAGGGGGCTCGATCTTGTACATCTGGAATACGTGATCGACAAACCGCCTGCCCGCCGTCTCCGGCGAAAGCATAATAAACGGAATGTCTTTCAGCGCATCCACCGTCGTATGGGAGAGCTTCGACAACGGATGGCTCGGGGATACGACAAGTTCGAACGTATCGTAATAAAGCACCGACGTTTCCAGAGATGACGGTTTGTCGAACAAATACCCGATACCGATATCGATCGTTCCGTTCTCGACGCTGGTCATAATTTGCGAGGAGGTCATCGAGTGGATCGTCGTTTTAATAAGCGGATACTGGTTCTGAAAGTACGAAAGCACCCTGGGCAATATTTGCATAGCTAACGATGTGGTCGTACCCAGATGTATATGGCCTTGCGGCGTATGGTTCAAATCTTCAAGCCGCTGCCTCAGATCGCCGACCGTCTGCAGGATGCGCTCCGCATGTTCGAGAAAGATGAGGCCGCTGTCCGTGAGCGTCACCGGCTGATTGCGATCGACCAGAACCGTCCGGAATTCCTCTTCCAGACTTTTGATCTGCGCCGATACGGCCGGCTGCGTCAAATTCAGCAGCTCGCCCGCTTTCCGGAAGCTCATCGTCTTGGATATGGCGACCAGCGTCTCCAACTGGTTAATGTTCACGACTCACCTTCCTTTCCCGTTATCGTGATCCGTTAGGTCGCCGGCTGAAATAGCTCAAGCCATTCGCCGTCCGGACCGTAGAAAAACCGGTAGCGCGCTCCGTTCGGAAGCGTCGTAATGTCCGGGTCGATAAAGGTGACGCCGAGCTTCTCGATCCGGCTGATCTCCGCCTCAAGATCGTCGACGGTAAAGGCGATATGGTGCACCTTGCCTTCGGCCGGTAAGTTCCCGTTGTAACCTTCGACCAGCTCCAGCTCCGTTTCCTTAGCGCCCGGGGTTGCTAGAAAAGCCAGCTTTACCGTGCCGTTGCCGTGATCCAGCGTGCCCAGCAGCTCGAAGCCGACAATGTCTCTGTAAAATGCGATCGATTTCTCCATACTGGATACCATAATGCCGACATGCTCGATTTTCCGTACTGCCATCTTCAATTTCCTCCTGTTCGACGGGGACCGATAATGATGAATGCCGTAATTTTCGTCCTTTCCATTGTACCTTTTACATGGCGGCAGGAAAAGTCCCGCTTGAAAACATTTCCGCGGCGGCGCCCGCAATAAGCAGGAAACAAAATAAACAGCGGCTCCCCGCAGGAGAGCCGCCGCTTTGAAAATTCCGGCTTGGCCGGACGATCCAAGATTGCTGTATTTTTCTTTTTCCGATGTCCGTAGTTAACCGGCCAGCTTCAGCTTGACCCAGAAACGGATCTCGTCGCCTTCGCTCTCGGCCCAGATGTCGCCGCCGTGATAATCGATAATGCTTTTGGCGATAGCCAGTCCGAGTCCGGAGCCGCCCGTCTCCGACGACCGCGAAGCGTCGACGCGGTAGAACCGGTCGAACAGACGGTCCAAATCTTCCTGGGGCAGCGGCGTCCCGTTGTTGCTGATCCGCACCAGAACGTGATCCGCCTCGCGGAACAGCAGCACTTTGACTGTGCCGGGCTTGCGGCTGTACTTGACCGCGTTCGTGAGCAAATTATCGAACACCCGGATCATCTTATCGGCGTCTACGTTCACCTTCAGCTTCTCCGGAGGGAAGGCGCGCACCAGATTGAGCTCGTTGTCCTCGGCGTAGCTGACCATCTCCTCCAGCAGCTGCTCCAGCAGCTCGTTCATGTAGACGGCATCCAGCTTCAGCGTATCGCCCTTGCTGGACAGCTTCGTATATTCGAACAGGTCGTCGATCAGGCTTTTCAGCTTTTCCGATTTGCTGTAAGCAATGTTAAGGTACGTGTCCGCTTGCGCTTCGGATTCGTAATTTTTGTCCTTTAACAGCCGCAGATACCCCATAATGAGCGTTAAAGGCGTTCGCAGGTCATGCGAGACGTTCGTGATCAGCTCGGTTTTGGTTTGCTCCGCTCTCCGTTCCTCCTCGAGAGTCAGCTGAAGTTCGGCCGTCATCAGGTTGATGCTGGTCGCCAGCGATCCGAGCTCGTCCCTGCTTCGCGCTGCGACCCGGTAATTCAGGTTGCCTTTAGAGATTTCGCGCAATCCCCTTGCCAGCTCCTCGATGTATTTCATTTTATGTTTTGTGATCCAGAAGAACAGGAAAATAAACACGACGATCGCCAGCAAGTTCGGCATCGGGCTGCTTCCGCCCTTCATATAAACGATATTGGGGGAGGGCATCCCGGAGACGACCAGATACGCTTTTCTTTCATTCAGATCGATCGGATAAAAGCTGGAATATTCCTGATTCTGGTACCGCCGGTCATTGATTCGGACATCCATCGCATTGCGGATAATCCCGTGCAGATCGACCCGGTTTTCGGTAGCGCTCGGCGATTTGAACAGGACGAGGCCGTCCAGGTCGAGAACGAGTATTTTCAGGTTCGGGTAGGACTGGCTGTAGTCGTTAATGATGGCGGTAACCTTCTTCTCGGGAGCAGCCGCTGGGGGGACGGCAGAAGAACCGGCACTGCGGCTGGCTGCTTGCCGGGCCTCCTCGTATTCGTGGCCGATCCGGTCCAGAATCGACCGCGCCCGGTTGTCGATCTCATGAACGCCGTTCGTATAGTCGATTACCGGGTACTGGTTGGCGTTGGCGAACAGCGGCACGGTCAGGCTGCGTACGAGCAGGGCGGCCAGCAGGCAGAAAACGAAGGTTAGAATAAGCTGCAGCCGGATGCTGGATTCAAAGTGCCGCCGGACGAACAGGTAGATGTCGCGGACAAAGCCGAGCAGTACCGAAAACCAGTGTATGGGATTAAACAGCGACCTATTTTTCAATTTTGTAGCCGACCCCCCATACCGTCTTGATATACTTCGGCTGGCGCGGCGTCGTCTCCAGCTTCTCCCGTATTTTACGGATATGCACCATGACGGTATTGTCGGATTCGTAGAACATCTCGTTCCAGACCGACTCGTAAATTTTCTGGATGCTGAACACGATGCCGCGGTTGCGGGCGAGCAGTTCGAGGATGGCGAATTCGCGGGGGGTCAGCTTCACCTCGCGGCCTTCCACCTTCACTTCGTGCGTAGCCGTATTGATGATCAGATCGTCGATCTCGATCTCCTCCTCCAGCCTCGGGACGGCGACATTAAGCCGTTTGTAGCGGCGGAGCTGGGATTTGACCCGGGCTACGAGCTCCAACGGGTTGAACGGCTTCGTCATATAATCGTCGGCCCCGGTGCTCAGACCCATGATTTTGTCCATGTCCTGGCTTTTGGCGGACAGCATGATGATCGGCATATGTTTCTCTTCGCGAATCTTCATGCAGGCTTGAATGCCGTCCATCCGAGGCATCATGATATCCAGGATGATCAGATCGACTTCCTTCTGCTTCAGCACCTCCAGCGCTTCTTCCCCGTTGGATGCCCTTACCAGCACGAAGCCTTCGTTTTTCAAATAAATTTCGAGCAGGTCCAATATCTCTTGCTCGTCGTCCACGAGCAGTATCGTCTCTTGCGCCATAACCAATCGACTCCCATTCCATATCGTCGCGCGCGGCGCGCTTGTATACGGCCTCAGACGGGCTTGTTCCTTAAGCAGTCCGAAAAGCTGGCCCGGTCCTTGCGATACAAGAATACCACAACTGGCGGAAAACGCTGAATTCCGTCATGAAGCTCATTATAAATCCCATTTCTTAAGAAAGATCGCCCCCAGTTCTTAATTAATTCTTAACCCCATACATTAGAGGAGGACAGGATGTTCAGGATGTAGGAAGGAGGAACACGCGTGCAGCCGCTGCTTAGAATCGCCGCCGTTCTGATTGGCAGCGCCGCTTTGGCGTTTGGAGTGAATGCCTTTTTGGCACCGTATCGGCTCATCGACGGGGGGATGATCGGAATCGGGCTTCTTTTAAACTACCATTTTGGCCTGCTTCCCGGCATCACCGTTCTTCTTGTTAGCGCGCCTGTATTTGTCGGCGTGTTTTTTTATGATCGTGCTTTATTTATGAGCAGTGTGCACGGGCTGCTGGTGTCCTCGTTTTTTATCGATTTGTTCTCGCCGGCGAGCAACTGGTTTCGGCTGGGCATGCCGGTGCACGCCGTCCTCGGAGGGTGGCTGATCGGAGCGGGGGTCGGGACGATGCTGGCGTACCGGACGAATTCGGGAGGAACCGACCTGCTGGGGCAAATCGCATCGGACCGTACCGGAGTACCCGCTGCTTTATTCATTTTCATCCTCGACGCGGTTATTTTGCTGGCGGGCATAAGCGTCATTGGGGTAACCCGTACGCTGTTTTCGTTTGCGACTATCGTCATAGTGTTCGCTGCGACGCACCGGTACTCCGGACGTAAGCCTTTAGGACGAAGTATCCATTTGTTTTACAAATGAGCGGCTAAGGAATTTTAGGGTTTGCCGGCGAAATGGAAGGATGCCACTTTTCGAGTTTTTTCTACAAAAACCTTTGCTGGACTTGGGATTTGAGCGATCTGTCTCCAGCTATATACAGGCCCGAAAAACTGGAGTATAATGGGGAAAAAGTCCTTTTAGGTTGTTTCCGGGACGAGCCGCCGTTCGTTGGGACGGTTTTGTAAGCGCAGCCGGCGGATGAGAAAATCCGAGAATTTTGTCGAAAAGGGGACTCCGTGTAATGAAGGCCGAGTATATTAATCCGTTTTTGGAATCAGCGAGAATCGTGTTGGAGCAACTGATTAACGTGCGTCCGACGACCGGACAACTCGGGATTAAGGATGTTAAATTCGTTGAAAACCATATTTGGATCCAAATCGGCATGAGCGGGCAGATGGAAGGCGATATCGTATTCGGCCTGCACGAGGAAGTCGCCTTGAAGCTCGTATCGGCGATGATGGGCGGTTATCTGGTCACGCAGATGGACGAGATGTCGCAAAGCGCGATTTCCGAACTCGGCAATATGATCAGCGGCAACGCGAGCACGATTTTGTACAACCAGGGAGTGCGCGTCGATATTACTCCGCCGAAGCTGATTACCGAGGCCGGTCTTGATTTTACGCCGACCAAGGCGTTGACGATTCCGCTCATGATGGATCAGATCGGGCAGTTGGATATTAAGGTGTTTATTTCTTAAACGGACTTATAGGTATACATAAGCAATGGAGGGTGCCACGAGCTGGCATCCTTTTTTTTCTACGACTGACCAATTAACTAACAAGGTTTTCCGCAAACCTCTGTCGAAGTTATTAGCTACCCACTTTGACGGAGGTTCTTTCTCTATGCCACTACCGAAAAATCGTATCATGCCAAAAGATAAAATTTACTTCAGACCAGAATTTGAGCAATGCCTCCATTGCGGTGCGAAGCTGAAGAGAAGTCATACAGCTTGGAAGAAGAACATCTCCACTCTTCACGGAGTGATTCAGGCTTGGAGCATGGCTTATGCTTGTTCCAATGCGAGTTGCGAATATCAGAACACTTATTACAAGTCCGCAGAAGCAGATTCGCTCGCGATGAAACATACCTCTTATGGTTTTGACGTTCTCGTCCTTGTTGGTCAACTTCGTTTCAAGCACCACATGACCATTGCCGAGATCACCGAAGAGCTTACAGACCGAGGTGTTGCCACATCTGAACGAAACTCCCAACGTTTGTATGAGAGGTATTTAACGTTGCTGCGTTCTAGCGTCACGGATCATGTGAAGGAAGAACTGAAGCAAGTGGTAGCTACGCATGGCGGAATTATGATCTCCATGGACGGTGTGCAACCCGAAAAAGGAAACGAGACGCTGTATGTTGTCCGTGAGGTCTTCAGCGGCATCATTCTAGTTGCTAAAAGCGTAAAGAGCAGCAGTGCAGAAGAACTCAAAGAGCTCATCCAACCGGTCATCGATCTCGGCTTCCCCATCATCGGAATTGTTTCGGATGGCCAGCAGTCCATCCGTCTGGCCATGGAATCGTTACTTCCCGAAGTCCCGTATCAATACTGCCAGTACCACTACTTAAAGGACATCGCTAAACCTATTGTGGATCTAGATCGTAAGCTCAAGACCGGCATAAAGAAGAGTCTGCGGGGAATCCGGGAGATCGAAAGAAAACTCGACAAGAGCGCTACTGAAGAGTCCGAAGTCGTGAGGGATTACTTGGCAGCCATCCGTTCTGTACTCCTGGAAGATGGTAATCCTCCATTAGACTTGCCCGGTATTCGGATCTACGAAACCGCCGAGGTCATTCAGGCATCCTTACAAACCTGCCTGGATAAAAAAGGGGCCCTCGCTCCTCCAAAACGTATTCAGAATATTCAGCCAACTGAATGAATTCCGCGAGCTCTACGAAGAAATCAAGCGCTGGTCACAACCTTTACATCACGTGGCGAACATCTTGAGCCCCGCACTCGACCAAACCAGTGAGTCCGTACAGTTTCAAATGGAATGGCTCTTGAACTGGGTAGAGCAAACGTACACCAAAGAGTCTGACCAGCCTATGGTGAAAAACTTCATGAGCTACACAAAGGGCTTTTGGAAAGGGCTCTTTACCTGCTATGACCACCCACACCTTCCTCGCACCAACAACGATCATGAACGATTTTTCAGAAAGACGAAAACTCGTCACCGACGAATGACAGGATTAAGGAGCTGGAACGAATACATTATTCGCTCCGGCGAGTTTGTCGTGTTCGTTGATGACGCCCTCCGTCAGAAAGACCTCCTAGAACGTCTTCAAAGCGTCAGCTACCAAACTTTTCGGGAAGAACGAGTTC